>CALGNW010000291.1 GCA_937958345.1 uncultured Neomegalonema sp.
GTGTCCTCTTCCTGCGCGCTGGCGATCACCTTGCCGTCCGGTCCTGCAACAGTGGAGTGACCGAAATAGGCGATGCCCTTTTCGAAACCGATGTAATTCGCATAGGCGATAAAAATCTCGTTTTCCTCGGCCCGCGTCGGAATCATCTGCGTCGCGACGCTGGTATAGGGTTTCATCGCGGCGGTCGGGACAAGGATCACCTCGGCCCCCGCCACGGCTGCGGCGCGGGCGACTTCGGGAAACTCGATGTCATAGCAAATCGCCAGCGCGATCTTCCATCCCCCGTACTCGACCACTTCCGACAGCGCCGCACCCCGCGAAAACTGTGCGCGGTCAATTTCGCCCCACAGATGGGTTTTTCGGTACAGGGCCACCGGCGCGCCCGTCCGATCAAACAAACGCACCGAGTTGTAAATCGTATCGCCGTCCCGTTCGGGAAACCCGACCAAAATCCCGACACCCCAGCGTTTCGCAATCTCCGACACTTCCTGCATCGTCGGATCGTCAAGCGTCAGGGCAGCAGAACGCACCGTTTCGGCCCCGATGGCATAGCCGGTCAGAAACATCTCCGGCGTGATCAGTAAATCGCAGGCATGACCACCAGCCGTGCGGGCCGTATCGTTAAGATTGCGCAACGCGGCAGACACCCCTTCGGCCTGCGGTTCGGTCTGCATCAGCCCCAGTTTCATCTCAGAAGAATGCCTGCAAGCCGGTCTGCGCGCGCCCGAGGATCAGCGCATGCACATCATGCGTTCCCTCATAAGTGTTGACCGTCTCAAGGTTCATCATATGGCGCATGATGTGATATTCCTGCTGGATACCGTTACCGCCATGCATGTCGCGGGACTGGCGTGCGATATCGAGCGCCTTGCCGCAGTTGTTGCGCTTTACAATCGAAATCATCTCGGGCGCCATGCGGCCCGCATCGAACAGACGTCCAACGCGCAGCGACGCCTGCAGGCCCAGCGCAATCTCCGACTGCATATCCGCCAGTTTCTTTTGGAACAGCTGCGTTTGCGCCAACGGCTTGCCGAACTGTTTCCGGTCCAGACCGTATTGGCGCGAACGGTGCCAGCAATCCTCGGCGGCCCCCATCACACCCCATGAGATGCCATAGCGGGCGCGGTTCAGACAGCCGAACGGTCCCTTCAGACCCTCAACATTCGGCAACAGCGCGTCTTCACCGACCTCGACCCCATCCATAACGATTTCGCCCGTGGTCGAGGCGCGCAGGCTGAGTTTACCGCCGATTTTCGGGGCGCTCAGACCCTTCATGCCTTTTTCCAGCACAAAGCCGCGAATCTTGTCGCCATGGGCTTCGGATTTTGCCCAAACCACGAAGACGTCCGCAAAGGGTGCATTGGAAATCCACATCTTTGAGCCGTTGAGGACGTATCCGCCCTCGGTCTTTTTCGCGCGGGTTTTCATGCCGCCGGGATCAGACCCGGCATCCGGTTCTGTCAGCCCGAAACACCCGATCCACTCGCCCGTGGCCAGCTTCGGCAGATATTTCATGCGCTGTTCTTCGGACCCGTAAGCATGGATCGGATACATCACCAGCGAGGACTGCACGCTCATCATCGAGCGATAACCGCTGTCCACACGCTCGATCTCGCGCGCAACGAGGCCATAGGTGACATAGTTGCCGCCCAAACCGCCATATTGCTCGGGCACGGTAATGCCCAGCAGGCCCATCCCGCCCATCTCGCGGAAGGTTTCAGGCGAAGACGTCTCGTTCTCATAGGCTGCGATGACGCGCGGCTGTAATTTATCGGCGGCGTAGGCGGCGGCAGAATCGCGGATCATCCGCTCGTCGTCCGAAAGCTGATCTTCCAGCAAAAACGGGTCGGCCCAATCGAAGACCGCAGCGGCGGATTTCGTCTCGGTCATCACGTTCATCGGTGTCACTCCTGCATTGCCGACGGGTCCAATGCGTCCTGCATCGCCAAGCCGGTGCTTCGGGTCAAGCCTTGTATTGCCTAATAAACCGGCAGGACCGGTTCGCCACACTCGGGCACGGCCTGTCGATGTATACTGACATTTTGTTGCACGACCCCTCAGGCGAAGTTAATCTGTTATTAATGCAGGCAGACGGTGTCCGCTCCCTATTTTGGTGATTTAACATGATGTCTTTGAAATCGGCGCTCGCACCGGCTGCGCTTGTGACCGCGCTGGCCGGGTGTCAGGCGATCTATCCGACTCAGTATGTGCCTTATTCGCCTCTGAGCGTCGTTTACAACAACGATTCCTATGATTTCCGCGTTGTTGACCTGACACCAAGCTCGGCATTGGAGGCCAATCAGCTTTGGTCATACACCCCGCGCCAAACGCCGATGAGCCTGCGGTCCGATGCCGGAACCGGCATGTTTGTCCGCGCAACGACCTTTGGCGAATCGGATGATTCGTACCTGATTGCTCAGGTTTCCGAGAATGTGGATACCTTCAACAGTCCCGCCGACCTGCGAAATCCGCCGCCCAGCCCGGCCCAGCCCTATCGCGTTGGCGTCGGAGATGTCTTTACCGTCACGATCGAGGGTCTCAGCGGCTCCGGTGCACCCAGCGCCTATCAGACGACCACATCGGTCGATTACGCCGGCAATATCTATCTGACCGACGTGGGCGAAGTTAATGTCCGTGACCAAACCGTCGGTGAGGCACGCCAAACGATTGCCGACCGTTTCCGCGATGCGCGTATTTCCGCAAACGGTTCCGCTACTGTCACCGGCTTTAACAGCCAGCGCGTCCTGATCTCTTCGCCGGGTCGTTCAACAAGCTTTTTACCGATCACGAACACGCCGGTCACCCTGCGCGAAGCCTATCTGCGCAATTCCAGCGGTATCGACAAAGATGCCCAACGCCAGATCGTCGTTCTGCGTCGCGACGGACAGAACTATTCAATTCGCGGTCTGAATGTCCTGCGCCGGACCTATGGCTACGACGTCTTTCTGCGAAACGGCGATGAAATCCAGATTTTCGACGAATTGCTGAACCGCTTTGAAAGCGCCACGGTATCGCCGGAAGTCCTCGCCCTGCGGAACTCGGAGTTTCAGCGCGAGGAGGCCGAGCGCGCACAGGAACGCTTCGAGGCGTCCGAACGCCGCGCTGAACAGGCGGACCGCCGCGCAGCCGAGGCGGCTGATATCGCCCGCCTGAACGCAGACATCGCACAGCAGAACTCGGTTCGCGCCCAGCAACAGCTCGAAATCGCGCGCCTTAATGCACAGCTTGCCCAGAACTCGGACAGCCGCGCTGCGCTCGACGCGGCACGCGCGGATCGCGAAGATGCCCGCCGTGATGCCGCGGAGGCACGCGCCCGTGCAGCCGAAGCACGCCTTGACGCCAATGAAGCCCGCGCACAAGCAGCCGAGGCACGCTTTCAGGCCGCCGAAGCCCGCGCCAACCGCGATCAGGCACGCTTTGATGCAAGGGACGCCCGCGAAAGTGCGGCTTCGATCCGCGCCGATCGCCAGCTTGCCCTTTCGGAACTCAGCAGCACCCAGGCGGCCAGCCGTGATGCTCTTGCTGCGCAGAATGCCGGTCGTGATTTGGCTCAGAACCGCCTCGCACTCGGAATCGAGCCGCAGGATCGGATCTACATTGCCGGTGAGGTCGGCCAGCAGCAGACGGTCAATATGCCGTTTGACCGCCAGATGACCCTCGCAGAGGCGATCTACGGTGCCAATGGTATCGAGCCGATCACGGGCGACCCGTCGCGGGTCTACGTTGTTCGCGTGAAATCGACCGTTGCGGGCAGCGTCGAATCTTTCATTTTCCGCTTCGATGGCGGAAACCTCGCCAACACCCCTGCGATGACGATGTTTGAAATGCGTCCCGACGATTACGTGCTGGTCATGCCACGCGCGATATCGAACTGGAGTCGCTTCGTATCGCAGCTGGTCCCGACCCTGAACAGCGTCGTGTCCGCCGCCCGCCTCGGCGCATAAGCCCGCGACCGATCCGCGGTTAACGGATTCAGTATCGAAAAGAGACAGGGCGTCTGCGAAAGCGGGCGCCTTGTTTACATCTAAGTTACTCTAGGCGCTTACTTTGTTGTTTCAGCCGCGAAACCGGAGCAGTGAAATGACCAAGATTATTCCCGCCATCCTATGCGGAGGCGTCGGTTCGCGCCTGTGGCCCATGTCCCGCGCGCTCTACCCGAAACAGCTTTTACCGCTGCTTTCCGAGCAGACAATGCTTCAGGAAACGGTCTCGCGCGTCGAGGATACCGAACGCTTTGCGCCACCGATTATGCTCTGCAATGCTGATCACCGCTTTCTGATCGCGGCACAAATGCAAGAGGCGGGTGCAGCCCACGGCGGAATCATTCTGGAACCGGCAGGACGCAACACGGCGCCGGCTGTCGCCTTGGCCGCGCTTCATGCGGACACACCCGATGCGTTGCTGCTGGTTCTTTCCGCAGATCACATGATTTCCAAACCCGAGGCGTTCGACGCCGCCGTGGCCCGTGCCGCGGTTGCCGCACGCGACGGGCATCTCGTCACTTTCGGGATCGAGCCCAGCAGCCCAAGCACCGGCTATGGCTACATTCGCGTCGGTTCAGGCGAAGTCGCCCCCGGAGTCAATTCTGTCGATAAATTCGTTGAAAAGCCCAATCTGCCCACCGCCGAAAGCTTTCTTGCAGATGGCGGTTATCGCTGGAACGCGGGTATGTTCCTGTTCCGCGCCGACCGATACCTCGAAGAACTCGAGCGCCACGCACCCGATATTCTCGCCCAGTGCCGCGAGGCAATGACCAGTGCTGTCAACGATCTCGATTTCGTCAGACCGGACGAGGCGGCCTTCCTCGCCTGCCGGTCAGATTCGATTGACTACGCCGTCATGGAAAAAAGCGACCGCGCCGCCGTTGCCCCCTGTGATCTGGGCTGGTCCGACATCGGATCGTGGAGCCAACTCTGGGAAGTCGGCGACAAGGATGCGAACGGCAATGTCACCGTTGGTGATACGATGGTCGACGGGTCGAACGGCTGTTATATCCGCTCCGAGGACAAGCTGATTGCCGCCGTCGGCGTCGATGATCTGGTCATTGTTTCGACCCCCGACGCCATGCTGGTCACCCGAAAAGACCGCGCGCAGGACGTCAAAAAGATCGTGGACAGGCTGTCCGCCGAGGGCCGCGAAGAGCACAATACCGGCCAGCGATGCTATCGCCCGTGGGGTTTCTACGAGGGCATTCACATCGGCGAACGCCATCAGGTAAAGCACATTTGCGTCAACCCCGGCGCGGCTCTGTCTCTGCAAATGCACCACCACCGCGCCGAACACTGGATCGTCGTCAAGGGCACGGCACAGGTCACGCGAGATGATGAAGTCATGTTGCTGACCGAAAATCAGGGGACGTATATTCCCCTCGGTGCAACACACCGTCTTGAAAATCCGGGAAAAGTTCCACTTTCAATGGTCGAGGTGCAATCGGGCAGCTATTTTGGCGAAGATGACATCGTTCGTTTCGAAGATGTCTACAACAGGGTCGGCGAACCGGTGAAGTAGCGCCGTGCTCCGCAACCCAGAGAGACAGAGAGTCTGGCTTTGAACACTGCCGCCGCCGATCCCCGCTCTCTGATCGCCTGTCCGAATTGCGATCTGCTGCACAATCAGACCCCTGTCGCCACCGGCGAGCGTATCCGCTGCGCCCGTTGCGGCACGACGCTGGCCTCCAGCCGCTACAATGCCATCGACCGCACATTGGCCGCGGCGGTGGCGAATGCGATTCTGATTGCCGGTGCGCTGTTCTTTCCCTTCATCAAGCTGGAGGGGGCAGGAACGCTGCAAAGCGCGACATTGATCGACGCAATCTCGGCATTCGGGGGCGGTCTGACCGCGCCGCTGGTGCTGGTCGTGGCGGCGTTTATCGTCATCATCCCCTTCATGCGGGCGTCGGCGCTGGTTTATACACTGTGGCCCTTACGCTTCGGTCGCGCTCCTTATCAGGGCGCAGCGCAAGCCTTTCGCTTCGCAAACGCACTAAAACCGTGGTCTATGGCTGAAATCTTCATCATCGGAGTCGTTGTGGCGCTGGTGAAAATCGCCGGAATGGCGCAGGTATCTTTAGGACCGGCCTTTTGGATGCTGGTTGCCCTGGTTCTCGTCCTGCTTCTTGAAAACCACAATTTCTGCAGATGGACAATTTGGCAAATCCTCGGGAAACATACGCGGGCCTGACCGCACGCAAGGCCGGTCTGGTCGCCTGTACCACCTGCGGGCAGGTCGATCATCCGCGCGCGGCTTGCAGCCGCTGCAACACCCCGTTGCACAGCCGGTCCCCGCTCAGCTATCAGCGCACGCTGGCATGGCTGATCGCCGGTATGATCTTTTTCATCCCCGCCAACATTTATCCGATGCTGATAACCCGCACACTCGGCAGCGAGCGGGAGAGCACGATCATCGGCGGTGTCATCGAACTGGTCGAATACGGGTCGTATTTCGTCGCGGCGGTCGTCGGAATTGCCAGCATCGTCGTCCCCCTCGCCAAATTCGCCGTCATCGGCATGTTGCTGGCCAGCATCCGCCGCGCGTGGCAGCTCAATCCCCATCAGCGTCTGCACCTGTACGAGGTGACCGAGTTCATCGGCAGGTGGTCCATGATTGACGTTTTCGTCGTGGCGATCCTCGTTGCCCTTGTTCAGCTTGATTTTGTTGCGAGCGTCAATCCGGGCTTTGCCGCCGTCAGTTTTGCATTATCTGTAATTTTCACGATGCTGGCCGCACAAAGCCTTGATCAGCGGCTAATATGGGACTCCATGAACGAGACCGGACAAGATGAGTGACACCGACGGAATAGCCGAGCCGATCCGCGAAGAACATCGCCGGATGCGCCCGTCGCTTGTCTGGCTCGCACCCTTGATTGCGCTGGCGGTGTCGCTGGGCATTGCTTGGTCAACATGGTCGGGCAGGGGTCCGCTGGTCGAGGTCGTGCTGGCCAGTGCTTCGGGGCTGGAGGCCGGTAAAACACCGCTTAAACACAAGGACGTTGAAATCGGCACTGTCGAGGATATCGGCTTTACCGACGGACTGAAGGACGTCCTTGCCTCGATCCGGGTCGGAAAGGAATTCGCACCTTACTTCGACGAATCCGCACAGTTCTGGGTCGTCCGCCCGCAGGTAAGTACACGGGGAATTTCCGGCCTCGATACCGTCCTCTCAGGGCCGTACATCGAGGTCGCGTGGGACGGCAACAGAGGCTCGGAAAAGCGACGCTTTACAGCCCTCAAGGACATCCCGCTGTCAAAGCCGAGCGATCCCGGCATGCGCCTGCGTCTGCGCGCAAGTGACGGCGGCTCCATGAGCGTTGGCGCTCCGATCCTTTATAGACGGATCGAGGTTGGCCGGATCGAAAGCAAAGAGCTTTCCCCCGACGGCGAGCGTGTTGATTTCAGCATCTTCATCAACGCGCCCTATGACCGGCTGATGACCTCCGGCACACGGTTCTGGAACCTGTCGGGCATCGCGGTGGAAATCGGCACCGAAGGCGCAAAACTCAAGGTCGATTCCCTCGCGTCTTTGCTTCAGGGCGGTGTATCGTTCGATACCGTGACAACAGACGGCGTACCCGCCGAACCGCTGCAATCCTTTGTTTTGTACGAAACCGAGGCACAGGCGCGGCGCAGCGTCTTCAACGATGACCCGAGCTCGCAACTGCGGTTGAGCGTCGAATTCGAAAGTTCGGTGCGCGGCCTCAGCATCGGGGCACCGGTTGAATATCGCGGCCTGCGCGTCGGCGAAGTGACCGACGTATCGGCGAAACTGCGCGAGAATGCGCAGGGCGACAATGCGATCTCGCTGATTGTGACCATCGTAATTTCGCCTTCCCGACTGGGCCTGGAGACAAGCCAGCGCGAAGATTCCATCGACTTTCTCAAACGCGGCGTGCGGCGCGGCCTGCGCGCTCAACTGAAAAGCGCAAGCCTTCTAACCGGCGCGCTGTTTGTGGAACTGATCGAACAACCTGATGCCCCCGTCGCGCTTCTGGACGAACTGGCCTCGCCCTATCCGCGCCTGCCGAGTGTCCCGTCCGAATTTGACGACTTCACAGCCTCCGCCGAGGGCGTCCTGAATCGGATCAACGGCCTGCCGATTGAAGAGATGATGTTCTCGGCCACCGAGCTGCTGCGCAACCTCAACGCTCTGGCCAGCGCCGAGGCGACGACCGATGTGCCGAAGAACCTGAACGGTCTGCTGGCGGATGCCCGCGGCTTGCTGGGCGATCCCGACCTGCAAAAGGCCCCCGCCGACCTCGCAGCGACATTGCAGGCCGCCCGTGCGGTCATGGAGGAGGTCCAAAAGGTCGGAGCGGCTGAGGCGCTGGTCGCCGCCCTCGAGAATGCCAGCACCGCCGCTCAGGCGTTCACGGCCATGTCTGTCGGCATGCCTGCACTGATTGCCTCTGCAACGGCCTTTTCGGACGATCTGAACGATGTGCCGATTGCGGATCTGGTCGCCACCGCCACGACGCTGCTCGAGAATGCGGATAAACTGTTCACAGCCGAGGGCGTGACCGACATTCCCGCCAACCTCAATGCAAGCATCACCAGCCTGCGCGAAATCCTCGAAGGGTTGCGCGAGGCAGAAACGGCAAAAACTCTGCAATCTGTTCTGGTCGCCTCGCGCGAGGCCGCCGAACGTGTCACCGCCGCCTCCGTCAACATTCCCGGCATGGTGCAAACCATGACCGGAATCGCAGACACGGTGAATGACCTGCCCTTCGAGGATCTGGTCCTCGCTGCCACAAACCTTGTCGAAAGCGCAGACTCGCTGGTGGCAAGCGAGGGTCTGCAAGCCGCCCCCCAGGCATTGGCCGACGCTCTGGATGCAGCTCGCGCCCTGCTGGTCGATCTCAAAGACGCAGGCGCAGCGGAGAATCTGTCCCAAGCCCTCAAGGCCGCCCGTGAAGCGGCAACCGCATTTGCCGCCGCCGCCGAAGGCACACCGCAACTGATTGCGCGCTTCGAGGCGATTGCGGCGAATGTTCAGGAACTGCCGCTCGACGCGTTGCTTGGCTCGGTCCAGTCGCTGGTCGAGGATGCCAATACGATTGTCGCAAGTCAGGGGATGCAGCAGGCGCCGCAGGCATTGGCCGATACCCTTAACGCCGCCCGCGCGCTGATGGTTGATTTGCAACGGGCAGACACCGCACAAAAACTCTCCGACGCGCTTGTCGCCGCACAGGGCGCCGCCCAAAATGTCAGCGGCGCGGTGCAGGGCGTACCGCTGCTGTCGATGCGTCTGACCGAGCTGGCGGAAAAGGCGACCGCCATGCCGATCGAGGGCTTGCTCGCCTCGGCAACCCTCGTTCTGGATGATGCGGACCGAATTCTGAGCGCACCGGGCGCGGAACAAATCCCCGGTTCGATTACCGCCGCGCTGGATCAGGTCCGCTCGCTGGTCATCGAATTGCGCCAGAGCGGAACCGCGACCAACGTCAACGGCGCGCTGGTTTCCGTCGCGCAGGCGGGACAATCGTTCCAGACTCTCTCGCAAAACCTTTCGGTTTTGATTCCGAAACTTACCGCCGTAGCCGAAAGCGCGGATTCGGTCTTGTCCTCGGTCGATGTCGGATCGGAATTGAACTACGAGGCCGCGACGGCCCTGCGCGAGGTCCGCGATGCCGCCCGCGCCATCACCGCCCTCGCCGCCACGGTCGAGCGGCGTCCGAACTCACTGTTGTTGGGAAAATAAAATGCGTGTTCTCGGTATTGGTTTGATCACCGGCCTGCTGGCGCTCGGGGCCTGCGCCTCGACGCCCGATCCGACATATTATCTGCTGCCCTCGCCCGAGGTTGCCGCAGGCACTCCCTATACCGGCGGGACCATTGCTGTGCGCGAAATTGCTCTGCCGCTTTACGCGCGGGCACAACAGGTCGCGTCACTGGCCGCAGACGGGTCCGTTATCTTGTCGGACGATCACCGCTGGGCCGACGAACCGGCCCGCGCCTCGACACGCACATTCGTGTCGGCACTGAAACAAACTACCGGCGCACCGATTGTCGCCGAGCCATGGCCCGCAAGCGTATCGCCGGCCATCCGTATCGACGTTACTGTTGATCGCCTGATTGGCGACATCGACGGCGGAGCGTTGGAATTTACCGGACAATACCGCATTGTCCGCACGGGCGGCGGAGACGGCGATCAGGACAGCTTTCGTCACCGCATCCCGATTGGCGGATCGGGCTATAAGGCACTGGCCGCCGCACATTCGAACGCCATTGCAAATCTGGCGCAGGACATCGCAAAGCGCATTGCCGCAGGCGATGCCGGATCGTAACGCCGCGTCCCGTGCGTACCCTCAGCGAAGGCGCGCACGGTAAACCGCGACATTCTCCAGCACACGCTGGACGTAGTTGCGGGTTTCATGGAACGGAATACGCTCGATCCAATCGACCATATTGATTTCGCCGCGACGCGGATCGCCATTACGCTCGATCCAATCGTCAATGCGGCTCGGTCCGGCATTATACGACGCAATCGCCATCGGGTACGAACCCTCAAACCGGTCCAGCATTTTCGATAGATAGCACTGGCCGATAATCGCATTGTAATCGCGGTCAGAACCCAGCCGCGCGCGTGAATACCGCAAACCTGCTGCACCGACGGTGCGTTTTGCCGTTCCCGGCATCACCTGCATAACCCCCTGCGCCCCGGCCGAGCTGCCTGCCTTCGGATCAAATCCGCTTTCCTGCCGCGCAATCGCCAATGTCAGCGCCCGCTCGGGCGGTTTCATCCCCTTACAGCCCTGAACCGGCAACCGCACCAGCGGGTGCGAGATTTCGGGAACGAAGATTCCTCGCTCGCGGACTTTGCGGCTCATACCAATCGAGATTCGAAATGCGCCCTGCTGTTCGGCGATTAATCCGAGGGCCTTTACCTCATTGGCATTCTGACAAGTCTTGGCGGCGTCATAGAAAAAGTTCCGTGCCGGAACCACCGCCCCGCCCAGCGCCAGCGCCGCGCCGACCGCGACACGCGGATCTTGGTTACAGGGACCGGAGGCAGCCTGAATCGGCGGCGGAATATCAAGGCGCGGTTTTCCCGTCAGACGTTCAGAGGCCAGTTGCCCGTAGAACGCACTTTGATAGCGTGCGCCTTCACCGCGCCATTGCGCGGCCCCGCTGTCATCACCGATCGCGGCGGCGGCTTCGCCCGCCCAGAATGCCGCACGGGCCTTGCTGACAGGTGTTCTGACACCCTCGTGCAGACGCGTAAAATGCGACAGCGCGCGGTTCGGATCATCCAGCTTGCGCAGGGCAATCCAACCGGCAATCCACTCCATATCCGCGAAATACTTGCCCTCGGTCAGGCCGTGGCCCGCCGCCAGCGCATAGGCGCGCCGGTTTTTCTTTTTGTCGAGGGACTCGCGAACAAACAATGCGCGCTCGTCGCCCCATTTTTCCGCCCTGCCCAAACGCCGCTTGCCCGACATTTCAAGCATCATATCCTCGGCGCCGGTCCGCAGGCCGCGTTTTTTCCGCCAGACCATGCGGGCATAGCCAAGGCCGGGATCATCGCGGAGAACCGCAGGAACCGCCTTGACCAGCCGGTCCACGCCATCATCATTTTTCAACAACGCGATGCGGGCATTCGCCAGCGCCCGCGCCGGGCCGGACGCGCGGCGCAGCTGACGCCTCGCCGGTGTCAGGCGGGTACGCCAGATCAGATTGTCCAAACGCTGATCGTGCAGCGGATTGAGAACCCGACCGAACTTGCTGGCAAGACGGCCTTCGAATTCCGCCGTCATGTCTTTGTTCAGCCAAGCATCTTTCGCAATCTCGTTCGCAAGCTGGGTCTGTCCCAAAGCCAACAACGCCTCGGCATAGAGGGCCGCGCCCTTGCCGGTATGAGGTGCATGACGGCCAAAGAAGTTCACCAGCTTTTGCGCAGGAAACATTCCGGGCCGCAGTGCAGCCTCGCCCTGAGCCTGAATGCGGCGCTCGTCAGGCCAATCGGGATGTGCCTCGACCCAAACCGCCATACGCTCGAAGTTATCGATGCCCGGCTGGCGCAGGCGCAGCCACTCATAGGCTTGCATCGCCACGGGATCGCGCAAAGATTGCGCGGCGCTGCGGGCGGCGGTCCATCGCTTGGCCTTCGCATTGGAGACAACACGCTCCATCGCCTCGGCACGGGGTCCGTTCGGAGTCGACGCTGCACCGGTTTGCGCACCGACGGCCAGGCAAACGCCCAAAAATACCGCCGTAAAACGGTTCAAGTTCTCAAATCGGGTCATGTTCGCCTGTTTCCACAGTGAGTGGTTTCTTGGACGTACAATATCAAATATTGACGGGTCGTGAAAGCGCGCCATCTGCGGCGCTGCGGGTAGTTTCCTTTGTCGCGTTGATCGCTTAGGGTCCATCTCTCCGAAATTTGAAATGAGAGTGTCTGAACGATGTCTTCCCTTTCCTTAGCCGAGCGTTTCCGAGGGTCCATGCCCGCACTGGTCACGCCGTTCAAGAACGGCAAGGTAGACGAGGATACGCTCAAACAGCTGATCGAATGGCAAATTGCCGAGGGCAGTCACGGAATCGTGCCCGTCGGGACAACCGGCGAGTCGCCCACCCTGACCCACGAAGAGCACGAACTGGTCATCAGGATCACCGTCGAGACGGTCGCAGGCCGCGTTCCCGTGATGGCGGGCGCGGGATCGAACAACACTGCCGAAGCCATCCGCTTTATGAAGCACGCCGCAGATGTCGGTGCGGATGCGGCTCTGGTCGTCACGCCCTATTACAACAAGCCGACCCAGCGGATGCTTTATGAGCATTATAAGGCGCTGCATGACGCGGCGGATCTGCCCATTTTTATCTATAATATCCCCGGTCGCTCGGTCGTTGATATGACCACCGAAACGATGGTGGAGCTGTTTAAGCTGCCGCGCATTGTCGGAATCAAAGATGCGGGCGGGGATGTCGGGAAGGTTGCCGAACAGCGCATGGCGATGGGGCCGGAATTCATCCAATTCTCTGCCGAAGACCCGACAGCGGTTGGCTATAACGCGATGGGCGGGATCGGCTGTGTTTCTGTCACCGCCAATGTCGC
>CALGNW010000292.1 GCA_937958345.1 uncultured Neomegalonema sp.
GTGCTGGCCGTCTTTGCTTTTGCCGCCGCGTTCCAGCGCAAAACCCGCGCGGTAAAACCCTATAAAGAACCTAAGCGCCGCCTTGGCGTTTACGGCTTCGTTTTGAAATGGCTGACAAATAACCCGATAGCGCCCGTTCTGGTCATCCTCTTGACTGGCGCGATGCTCTTCACCATTTTTACTAAATACGGCGAGAGAAGCCTTGGCGTTGAGTTCTTCGTCGAGCAAGACCCCGAAATCGCAAACCTCTACGTCTCCGCTCGCGGAAACCTGTCCATCGAGGAAAAAGACGCGATCATGAAGGTCGTCGAGGACAAAGTTCTTTCCATTGACGACATCGACAGCGCGCTGACAATCGTTGGGTCGGGCGGCGGCGGGGCGAACAGCCAAAGCAAACCAAAGGACATGATCGGCTCGATTCAGTTTGAGTTTGAGAACTGGCGCAAGCGCAAGTTCGGCAAAGAAATCATGGAGGAGATCACCGCCGCGACCGCACAATTCCCCGGCGTAAGATTCGAGCTGGCTGAACAATCAAACGGGCCAGAGCAGGGCAAACCGATCAACATCCAGTTGGCCGCCAATAACGACTCGCTAATCGCGGCAACAAAACTGGTTCACGAAAAACTGCTCAGTGAACCCGGCCTGAAAGATGTCTCTTCCACACTGCCCTTGCCGGGCATCGAGTGGGAACTGGAGATTGACCGGACCGAGGCTGGAAAATACGGCGCGAACGTCGCCTCCATCGGCGCGATGGTTCAAATGGTCACGCGCGGCGTGCCCGTGGGGACATGGCGGCCCGACGATTCCGAAGAAGAGATCGACATCCGGGGCCGCTTCCCAACCGCGTTCAGAACCATCGAAACGCTCGACAGCCTGCGCGTTCAAACCAATGTTGGTCTCGTGCCGCTCTCCAACTTTGTCGAGCGCAAACCGGTTGCGAAAGTATCAGAGATTACCCGCATTGACGGCGTGCGCGTCTTCACCGTTTCCGCAGATGTGGAGCCGGGGACCAACCCGACCGAGAAAATCGCAGAACTGGGTGAATGGCTCAAAACTGCCGATTTGGGCAAGGGCGTCGTGCCCAGCTTCGCAGGTGACTTTGAAGAACAACAGGAAAGCCAAGCCTTTTTGATGAAGGCATTCATGGGCGCGCTCGGCCTCATGTTCATCATTCTGCTGGCACAGTTCGACAGCTTTTATAACTCGGTGCTCGTGTTGCTGGCGGTCGTTCTGTCGGTCGGCGGCGTGCTTGTCGGTATGATGGTGATGGGACAACCGTTCTCGATCATAATGACCGGGATCGGAATAGTCGCCTTGGCCGGGATTGTCGTGAACAACAACATTGTTCTCATCGACACTTTTCAATCCTTGCGCAAGGAAATGCCCCCGCTCGAGGCGATTGTCGAAACGGGCCGCCAACGCCTTCGCCCGGTTCTGCTAACGACGGTCACGACGATCGCGGGCCTGCTGCCGATGATGTTTGCTGTCTCGATTGATTTTGTGAATGGCGGCATCACCGTCGGCGCACCATCGGCATTGTGGTGGACCCAACTTGCGACGGCCATTGTCTTCGGCCTCGGCTTTGCCACCCTGCTCACGCTCTTTGTCACGCCCTCTCTGCTGGCGTTGCGTATCTGGTACTGGGGCAAGCTCCCCGCCTTCGGGTGGCGCGGAGCGAAGGCGGCGATTCTGAAATCCACGGTCGGAACGAATGCCCAATTCCTGAAAGACCGCCGGACCAGACAGACCGCGAAAAAACTGGACCGCGACGTGATCTGGTCGGAAATGCCATCCTTCCTCACGCCCGCCGCACCGGCGGCGGCCACCGCCGCAACCGCTTCGGTTGCCGACACAGACACGGCATTGGTCGCGGATCCCGGCTATCTGCAATCGCTGATGGCGTCGGTTCGGGTCAAGGGCGCACTTGGTTCGGAAACGAACACTCTGCTGGACGGGGAAGGCGAACCGTTTCCGCGCGACCCCGACGCCCCCGCCCCGCGCCCGACCGGCTACACACAGGCGGCAGAATAAACGCCGCCGCCGCACAAAAAAATACCGCGAAGATCATCGCGGTATTTCAATCTCATTCTGGTGTGAAGGCCGAAGGCCGCCGTTCGCAACCCTACGCCGCGCCGACAATCCGGCGATCCAGCGCGGGATCAACCCGAAAGCCGCCCGCCTTCAGAAACACCAACAACGCCCGCTCGTTCATGCGTAAAGCACCGTCACTGCACAGCGCATTGATCAGCCAGCGCGCCTCAAGCGAGTCAACACGGGCGACGCCCTCCATTTCCTCCTCGCCGTCACGAAGGCGATAAACGTCCTCCAACGGTGACAGATCACTGAACGCCGTCTTGATATCGGCAAAAACGCCGCCCGAATGAAAGTCGGCATTCTTGCGCCTTGAAACCGCCGAGGTAAATCCGATGACCCCCGCGCTTGGCCTGTTCAACCAACCGTCAATTTCCTTCAGTCGCATCCGCGTCGGCGCGGTATAACCGTTCTGCACCAACAGGTAATTCGACAGCACGGTGACGCACAAAGTCGTCCACGCCGCACAGCTTACGCCATCCTCGCTACCGGCGTTCAGCTCGAAGATCATCTTCGCCTCGTCAACGCTGATCGCGTCCGAACGGGAGCCCGCCTTCGAATACAAAATCCGGCGCAGCAAAGACACTTCCGGGTCGCCGACAATGCCCGCCTCCAGCGCACGGTTGGCCATCAGGTCCTTGTCACCGCTCAGAATAGCACCGCAAACCGTCTCAAGCGCCAGCATCTCCAGCCGGTGCGGCACATGAACAGCACGCTCCAACAGCGTGATCAGCGCCTCCAACTCGGTCGAACCGGCCACCTTGCCGTCGCGCAGGATATTGTGTTCGAACCACGCGGCATCCCCGTCAGAGACATAGCCCTCGGGATGCGCCTGCTCGACAAGATACCCCATCAACGCTTCGACAAAGAAATCATCCCACTCGGCACAGCGGCTCTCGACAGAGGCATGCATGCGGAACAGCATTTCAACTTCGGATTTCGACAGCTTGCCATCGGGCCAGACCTGTCGGCGCAGCACCAACACATCCTCCAGCGTGACAGCCTTGTTCTTTATAATCGCAGATAGAACGTCGTGAGATTCGGCGGCATAAATGCCCATAGTTCAACTCCGGGACAACTGATGCCGCCAGTGTTAACTAAATATGGTTAACGAGTGTTTACGCCGCCTCGCTGGCCTCTTGCCGCTGCCACATCTCGGTATAAAGCCCTGATTTCGCAAGAAGTTCAGCGTGCGGTCCGCGCTCGACGACCTGTCCGTCCTGCATCACAAGGATCTCATCGGCGTCCACAATCGTCGACAGACGGTGCGCGATTGTCACCACCGTCCGGTTTTCGGACAACCGCCGCAGACTGTCCTGAATATCACGCTCGGTCCCGCTATCCAGCGCCGAGGTCGCCTCGTCCAAGATCAGAATAGGCGGGTTCTTGAGGATCGCCCGCGCAATCGCCACCCGCTGTTTCTCACCGCCCGACAGCTTCAGTCCCCGCTCGCCGACCATCGTGTCATAGCCCTGCGGCAGCCCCTCGATAAACTCATGGATCGCCGCATCCCGCGCCGCCTGCTCAATCTGCTCCGGCGTCGCATCCACATCGCCATAGCCAATGTTGTAGCGGATCGTGTCGTTGAACAGCACCGTATCCTGAGGAACCACCCCGATATTCCGGCGCAGGCTTTTCTGCGTCACATCGCGGATGTCCTGACCGTCAATCGTAATGCGCCCCTCAGTGACGTCATAGAACCGGAACAGCAGCCGAGCGATGGTCGATTTTCCCGCCCCGCTCTGCCCGATCACCGCAACCGTCCCACCGCCCCGCGCCTCGAAATCAATGCCCTTGAGAATGGCGCGGTCGGGATCATAGTGGAACCGCACCCCCTCAAACGCCACCCGCCCCTC
>CALGNW010000293.1 GCA_937958345.1 uncultured Neomegalonema sp.
GCAGCGGAGGCAATCGCCGCCGCCGAAGCAGTTTTACAAGGCTAAGGAGAGCACCATGCCCGCATATTGGATCGCCCATGTCGAGGTCACGGACGCAGACGCCTACGGCAAATACGCCGCGCTTGCCGGACCCGCGATTGATAAGCACGGCGGCAAGTTCCTTGCCCGTGCCGGACGGTATGTCCAGTTCGAGGGCAATGACCGCGCCCGCAATGTCGTTGTCGAATTCCCGACAGTGGAAGACGCCGTCAAATGTTATAACTCGCCCGAATATTCCGAGGCGCGCTCGCATGCCGAGGGGGCATCGGTGCGTGATCTGATGGTTGTCGAGGGCGTGTGATCCGTCACCACCTGTTCGGTGCGGCGCATATCGACCGCATTGGTACGCTCGGCGGGGCCACCGTTTTGGGGGCCTCCAACCCCGGAAAGTTCTCTGAAACTGTGGGCGGTGCGGCGCTGAATGTGGCGTCGTTGCTTGCCGCGCTCGGTGCGCAGGTGTCATTATCGAGCGTTGTCGGTAATGATCCGGCGGGGGATCATGTGCGCGCTGTCGCCAATGCACGCGGCGTCGTGTTTCATTCGGCGGCGGGCGCGGCCACCCTGCCGACCGCGACCTATACCGGTCTGCTCGATCAGGCCGGTGATCTGATTATCGCTCTGGCGGATATGGAGATTTATGCGTCGGTGCAGGCCGGATCGCTGCAGAGCGGGCCGGACGACTGGTTGCTTTTCGACGCGAACCTGCCGCCTTCGGTGATTGCCGCCGGGTTGGAACGGCCCGCAGGGCATCGTGCGGCGATGACCGTATCGGCGGCAAAGGCGCCGCGTTTGCGCCCGCACCTTCACCGTCTTGATCTGCTGCTGACGAACCGTGCCGAAGCGGCGGCACTGCTGGACGCACCGGTATCCGGGGGCGGGCTTGCGCTCGCGCAAAGCTTAGGTGCGTGCGGCTGCCTCCGCGCGGTTCTTTCCGATGGCGCGCAGTCGGTGACCGTGCTGGAGGATGGCCATTGCTTCAGCCTGCCTGTGCCATTTGCGGCGGTGAAAGATGTCACCGGCGCGGGCGATGCGCTGGCGGCGGGAACGCTGTTTGCCCTCGGCAAAGGCGCGCCGCTTGCGGATGCTGTGCATGTCGGTCTTGCGGCGGCACGCGCAATCGTTGCCCATACCGGTCCTTATCGGGCCGACCTGTCTGATGTTATTGGAGATACGTTATGACCCCTGTTTTCTCGCGCGCGGTTGCCGATGCGAAATCAGCAGGAACGCCGCTGGTCGCGCTTGAATCGACGATCATCACCCACGGTATGCCGTGGCCGCAAAACGTCGAAACCGCCCGCGCCGTCGAGGAAACCGTGCGGGCCGAGGGAGCCGAACCCGCAACGATGGCTGTCCTCGATGGCACGCTGCATGTGGGACTGGAACCCGAGCAGTTGGACAGCCTTGCGCAGAAACAAGACGTGCTAAAGCTGTCCCGCGCCGATTTTGCCTATGCGTTGGCGGGTGGAAAAACCGGTGCGACGACGGTTGCGGCGACGATGATCGCAGCGCGGCTTGCCGGTATCGCTGTCTTTGCGACAGGCGGGATCGGCGGTGTTCATCGCGGGGCCGAGGCATCATTCGACATATCTGCCGACCTGTTGGAATTGGCGCAAACAGACGTGATCGTCGTGTGTGCCGGGGCCAAGGCGATCCTCGATTTGCCGAAGACGCTGGAGGTGTTGGAAACGCAGGGCGTGCCGGTTGTCGGGTATGGCACGGATACTCTGCCCGCGTTCTGGTCGCGTCACAGCCCGCTGTCTGTCCCTATCCGCCTGAATACACCGCAAGAGATTGCGGCACATGCGCGGGTGCGGGCGGCGCTGGGGATGAAGGGCGGGACGCTGATTGCGAATCCGGTCCCTGCGGAAAATGAAATCCCGTCGGATGAAATCGGCAAACACATTGAAACGGCGCTGGCCGAGGCAGAGCGGCAGGGCGTTGCAGGAAAGGACGTCACCCCGTTCCTGCTGGGCCGGATGGTCGAACTGACGGACGGGCGCAGTTTGGCGACCAACATTGCGCTGATAAAAAACAATGCACGCCTTGCGGCACGCATTGCTGTGGCATTGAAGGCTGAAGGGGTTTAGCCGGTCAGTGCGGCGTTCAGGTTCTCGTCGATTTTTTCGAGGAAACCCATCGTTGTCAGCCACCCCTGATCCGGCCCGACCAGCAATGCCAGATCTTTCGTCATCGACCCGCTTTCGACCGTATCGATGATCGTTTTCTCCAACGTCTCGGCAAAGTTTTTCAGCGCGTCATTGCCGTCCAGCTTGGCGCGGTGCTTCAGGCCGCCCGTCCACGCATAGATCGACGCGATCGAGTTGGTTGATGTCTGCTCGCCCTTCTGGTGCTGGCGGTAATGGCGCGTGACCGTGCCGTGCGCGGCCTCGGCCTCGACGATTTTTCCGTCCGGCGTCATCAGTTGCGAGGTCATCAGACCCAGCGAGCCAAAGCCCTGCGCGACGGTGTCGGACTGTACGTCGCCGTCATAGTTTTTACAGGCCCAGACATACCCGCCCGACCATTTCATTGCACAGGCGACCATGTCGTCGATCAGGCGGTGCTGATATTCGATGCCGGCCTTTTTGAAATCGGCTTCGAATTCTTCCTCGAAGACCTGCTGGAACAAATCCTTAAAGCGCCCGTCATAGGCCTTGAGAATCGTATTCTTGGTCGAAAGATAGACCGGCCAGCCGCGCGAGAGGCCGAAATTAAGGCTCGCGCGGGCGAAATCCATGATCGACGCATCAAGGTTATACATGCCCATCGCGACACCGGCGGCGGGCGCGTCGAACATGTCGTGTTCAATCGTCTCGCCGTCTTCGCCCACGAACTTGATCGTCAGCTTGCCCTTGCCGGGAAAGCGGAAATCAGTGGCCTTGTACTGATCGCCAAAGGCATGCCGCCCGACGACAATCGGCTGCGTCCATCCGGGCACGAGGCGCGGCACGTTCGAACAGATGATCGGTTCGCGGAAGATGACACCGCCGAGAATGTTGCGGATCGTGCCATTGGGCGAGCGCCACATTTTCTTGAGGCCGAATTCTTCGACACGTTGTTCGTCAGGCGTGATCGTCGCGCACTTAACGCCAACGCCGTGCTTTTTGATCGCCTCCGCCGCGTCAATCGTGATCTGATCGTCCGTCTTGTCGCGCTCTTCGATGCCCAGATCATAGTATTTCAGGTCGATGTCGAGATATGGCAGGATCAGTTTCTGCTTGATAAAATCCCACATGATGCGGGTCATCTCGTCGCCGTCGAGTTCGACGACGGGGTTCGCAACTTTAATTTTGGTCATGGTCAGACTCCCGCATCAATGATGCTGTTCAGCGTTTGGCTCGGGCGCATGACGGCGACCAGCTTTGCCGGATCGGGGTGATAGTATCCGCCGGTATCCGCGGGCTTGCCCTGCGCTGCGGCCAGTTCGCTGATGATGGCGGTCTCGTTGTCGGCCAGCGCCTTTGCCACGGGGGCAAACTTGGCGGCGATGTCCGCATCGTCTCCTTGCGCGGCGAGGGCTTCGGCCCAGTACCGGGCGAACCAGTAGTGGCTGTCGCGGTTGTCCGGCTCGCCGACCTTGCGGCTTGGCGAGCGGTCATTGTCGAGAATGCCCTGCGTGGCCGCCTCAATCGCCTCGCCCAGGACACGTGCCTTGGCATTGTTTCGCGCGTCGGCGAGGAACTTGAAGCTCTCGCCCAGTGCGCAGAACTCGCCCAAGCTGTCCCAGCGCAGGTGGTTCTCCGCCTGCAACTGCTGCACATGTTTCGGGGCCGAACCGCCCGCGCCGGTTTCGAACAATCCGCCGCCCTGCATCAGTTTGACAATCGACAGCATCTTGGCCGAGGTCGCCAGCTCTAGAATCGGGAACAGATCGGTCAGGTAATCGCGCAGGACGTTGCCGGTGATGGCAATGGTGTTTTCGCCCTTGGTAATTGTTTCCAGCGACGCGCGGGTCGCCTCGCGCGGGGCCATGATTTCGAATTTATCCGCGACGCCCGCCGCCTCGAGGATCGGTTTGACATAGGCGATCAGCTGGGCGTCATGGGCGCGGTTTGCATCGAGCCAGAAGATAGACCGGAACCCGGTCGCCTTTTGGCGGGCAATGGCGAGGTTGACCCAATCCTCAATCGGCGCCTTGCGGGCCGAAGCGGACCGCCAGATGTCGCCCTTTGCGACGGTGTGCTGGTGCAACACCGTGCCGTCATCAAGGATCATTTTGACCGTGCCGTCCGCAGGGATTTCGAACGTCGTCGGGTGCGAGCCGTATTCTTCCGCCTTTTGCGCCATCAGGCCGAGATTCTGGACGGTTCCGGCGGTGGCGGGGTTCAGCTTGCCGTTCGCCTTAAAGAACCTGATCGTCTCGTCATAGACGGGTGCGTAGGAATTGTCGGGGATGACGCAGTTGGTGTCCGCCTCCTTGCCGTCCGGCCCCCAGCCCTTGCCGCCCGCGCGGATCAGCGCAGGCATCGAGGCGTCGATAATAACATCCGACGGCACATGCAGGTTGGTGATGCCTTTGTCGCTGTCGACCATATACATCGGCGGTCGGGCGGCGGTGACCGCGTCGATGGCCGCCATGATTTCCGGCTCGCCCGCTACCTTTTCGAGCAGCGTGCCGAGGCCCGCGTTGCCGCTGACACCCAGCGCGTCCAGCCTGTCTCCGAATTTGTCGAACACCGGCGCAAGCCATGCCTTCACGGCATGTCCGAAGATGATCGGGTCCGAGACCTTCATCATCGTCGCCTTCATGTGCAACGAAAACAGCGTGCCTTCGGCCTTGGTTTTCTCGATCTCATCCGCGAGGAAAGCACCGAGCGCCGATGCCGACATAAAAGTCGCATCGACAACCGTGCCCGCCGGATAGGACACACCGTCTTTCAACACGGTTTCGCCCCCGGCGGTTTCGAGAACGATCTTCGCGGTTGCGGCCTTGTCCAGCGTTGCCGAAACCTCGTTCGAGAAAAAGTCGTTGCCGTCCATCGACGCAACGCGGGTCTTGCTGTCTGCCGTCCACTCACCCATACGGTGCGGATTATCCTGCGCGAATTTCTTAACGGCGCTGGCGGCACGGCGATCCGAATTCCCCTCGCGCAGAACCGGATTGACCGCCGATCCCTTCAACGTGTCGTATCGCGCGCGGATTTCTTTTTCGGCGTCGGTCGCGGGGGCTTCGTTATAGTCGGGGATCGCATAGCCCTGTTCCTGCAATTCTTTGATTGCGGCGACAAGCTGCGGCACGGATGCCGAGATATTCGGCAGTTTGATGACATTCGCATCGGGCGTTTTGACGGTTTCGCCCAGTTCGGCGAGGTGGTCGTCGATCCGCTGCGCTTCGCTGAGGCTTTCGGGGAATTTCGACAGGATACGACCGGCCAGCGAGATGTCCTTCGTCCCGACCGAAATGTCCGCCGCCGCTGCGAAACGCTGGATAATCGGCAACAGCGATGCGCTGGCCAACTCAGGAGCCTCGTCGACCGTGGTATAGATGATGTCGGGGTTGGAGGTGTTGGCCATCGGTAATCCCTTTCGCCGGGTTGTAAAATTGCCGGTCCCGCGCTGTATGCGGGTCAAATTGTTGCTGCGGCTGTGGTGCAGATGTGTTTGTCGGAACGCGCGCGCCGTCCCCCGTTTTGGTTGCGCTGCACCATAGTCAGGGGATCGTATCGGGGCAAGGTGTTGAACAGCGGTAAATCGCGGCAATTAGCGCAATGCCCGCGTGCAAACCGCAACTTTTGAATGCAGGAGCGGCGGTCTTCACGGTTTTCTAAACTCTGATCTGTACACGTTACTTCAAACGCATGCGAAGCGTGCGCCTTTGATTGCGAGACAGGAGAACTTGGATGGCGACTAGACACACCCGCGCAATGCTTATGGCCGGAGCGGCAACTCTTTCACTCAGCGCGGCGGCTTTCGCCAGTGAATTCGGCACGATCTTCGTATTTGGTGATCGCCTCACGGATGCGGGCCAGTACGTCGATTCGCGCACCGTTTTTTCCGACCAGTCCGCCGATGAGATTGAAACGGACGGGCGGGGCCGGTTTACGAACTTACAGTCCGACGGCAACACGGGCCACACCTGGTCGACACTGGTTTCGCGCAATTTCGGTCTGGGCGACACCCACCCGAACCAGCCGCAATCCCTGCCGAACTCGCCACCCGTCGAGACGGGAACGAACTATGCCGCCGGTTTCAACAATGCCGAAGAAGTGCTCGCTTCGATTAATGGTACGCCCCGAATTTCGGGCATTATCTATTCAAACGGGTCCGAGGAGCGGATCGTCCCGGGCACTGACGGCGTGTCGGTCCTGAAGGATGCGGACCGGCGCGCTTTGCTGGCCGACTCGCTGGTGATGGTGAACGGCGGCCTGCTGGATGTGCGTCTTCTGGCCAATGTCGAGCGTGATCTGGACGGTTCTATCGATCTTGAACTGTCCGGTTTGGAGCAGGATGTGCGCGAGCAGCGCGCGGTCGCGCATGATGCAGCCGATGATATCAGCCGCGGTGCAACCCTCTTGTCGGATGCCGGCGCGGGTCTTGTTGTTGTCACGAACCTGATGGATTCGGGCAAAACGCCCGAGGTTCCCGGCGATTTCAGCATTATCGAAGAGGCGCTGGACGAGGTTGAAGCCGAGATCGAGGAACTGCGATCCGATTTTCCCGGCGTCGATTTCACAGCACTTGAGGCCGAAATGCGTGCGCCCTTCGAGGCGATGCTGGCAAACCCCGAGATCATCGGAGAAGTGCGCAGCAACGCCACGGATCTGTATAACGCGCGTCTCGCGTCAAATCTGGACGGAAAATCGAACATCGTCGTGATCGACCAGAACGCTCTTTATCAGGAGATCTTGGATAACCCGCAGCGGTTCGGTCTGTCCGCGGACACGAATCCGGGCATCGATTGCTTTACTGATGACGTACTTTACCCGTGTAACGCCACCAACGCGCCGCTTGCGGACCAGTTGTTCCTGAACGGTCTGGATATTACGACGACGTTCCACGAAATGTACGCCGATCAGATCACGGGCGTCATCAATGCGCCGGTTCAGGTGTCGGGCCTCCCGTTCACCGCCATCGCTTCGGGCCGCGAGGTTGCCAATGCGGGCCGTTCGCAGGTCACGCCGGAGCGTATTGCCCGCGCCGGTTGGGCGCCCTTCGTCTCTGCGGGCATCGGATCATCGACATGGAACGAGCTGTCGGGTGAGGGCAAGCACGGTTCGCAGCGTATCTCGGGCGTTGGCGGTGTGACCTACAGCTTCGGCAATGGCATCGCCGTTGGCGCGGCGGCAGGGTATCAGAACACCTCGCAGGCCATGAGCGGCACGACAATCGAGATCGAAGGAACCAGCATTTACGGGTCGGTCTTCGCGGGTGCGGATGTCGGTCATTTCTTCGGAAACGCCTCGGTCACCGTCGGTTCGGTCGACTACGATTCGGTGATGCGTCAAACCAAGATCGGCAATGCGACCTTTGAAAACACCGGCCAGACAGACGGCAGCGTTTTTGGTGCATCGGTTGAAGTCGGCGCGCGCGCTCTGACCAGCAATATGATTGCGGCGGGTCCGATTGCGTCGCTGGATCACTGGTCGGCGGATATCGGCGCGTATAACGAGGACGGCTGGGCCGCAACGGGCGTGAACTATGACACCGCGCTGAACGCCAGCTCGACCCGTGCCAGCATCGGTGTGTTTCTTGAGGGCGGTGATCTGGAATACGAGCCGATGCCCGCTTTGTTCCGCGTAAAGGCGCTTTATACGCGCGAGCTTAACACCGACACGCTGGACGTGACCGCACGCGCCCAGACGATGCCGAACAACACGTTCACCCGTAAGGGCCGCGGCGCACAGCCTGACAGCCTGAACATCGGTGCGCAGTTGTCCTATGACTTCGGACCGGCGATTGCGTCGCTGAATTACGACGTCCGCGTTGGCGAATCCGATGACCACTCGGGCAGCATCGACATCAGCATCCCGTTGGGCGGCAGCTTCGACTGACGGCAGCCGTCACCGGTAACGAGAATGGCCTCCGCAGAGATGCGGGGGCCTTTTTTTATGCTCGGCGGAATATCGCACGGGACAGTGCCGCCCTGTGTGTGCTGGCGCTGCGGACCGGAAGCCCGAAGCGCTGGGCAAGACCCGGGGGCGGGTCTGTTTATGGAGAACGGCACGATGCCGGAGCCGGGCGCGACGCTGTTGCCGCGTTCCTTTCGCGCCTGTCCGCAGTCGGCGGCGACCTCGCGCGGCGTATCGGGAGATCGGCCAAAGAAAAAGCCCCCGCCTGACGGCGAGGGCTTCGAAAGTTTCTGTGGTATCAGACCTTAGGAGGCGACAGGCGCTTCCTCGGCCTCCGGCTTGCTTTCGCCGTAGATGAACAGCGGCTGGGCGTTTCCGGCGATCACTTCGCCGTTTACAACAACCTCCTGCACGTTCTTCATCGCTGGCAGGTCGAACATGGCGTTCAGCAGCGTGTTCTCCAGAATCGAACGCAGGCCGCGCGCACCGGTCTTACGTTCGATGGCTTTCTTGGCGATTGCCGACAAAGCATCGTCCGTAAAGGTGAGCTTGGCGCTCTCCATCTCGAACAGGCGCTGGTATTGCTTGACCAGTGCGTTCTTCGGCTCGCTCAGGATCTTGACGAGCGCATCCTCGTCCAGATCGGTCAGCGTCGCGAGAACGGGCAGACGGCCAACGAATTCAGGAATCAGTCCGAATTTCAACAGATCTTCCGGCTCCAGCTCGGCCAGCAATTCACCAACCTTGCGGTCGTCATCGGCCTTAACATCGGCACCGAAGCCGATGCCCGACCCCTTATCGCGCTGCGCGATGATCTTATCGAGGCCGGCAAATGCACCGCCGCAGATGAAAAGGATGTTCGTCGTGTCAACCTGCAGGAATTCCTGCTGAGGATGCTTGCGTCCGCCCTGCGGAGGAACCGAAGCAACCGTACCCTCCATGATCTTCAGCAGCGCCTGCTGAACACCTTCGCCCGACACATCGCGGGTGATCGAAGGATTGTCCGACTTGCGGCTGATCTTGTCGACCTCGTCGATATAAACGATGCCGCGCTGGGCGCGCTCCACGTTGTAATCGGCGGATTGCAGCAGTTTCAGGATGATGTTCTCGACATCCTCGCCGACATAACCGGCTTCGGTCAGGGTCGTGGCATCCGCCATCGTGAACGGCACGTCCAGAATACGCGCGAGCGTCTGGGCTAGCAGCGTCTTGCCGCAACCCGTCGGGCCGAGCAGCATGATGTTCGATTTCGCCAGCTCGACGTCCTGCGATTTCGTCGCGTGGTTCAGACGTTTGTAGTGGTTGTGAACCGCGACCGACAGGACGCGCTTCGCCGTGCGCTGACCGATGACATAATCATCGAGCACGTCACAAATTTCCTGAGGGGAGGGCACACCGTCGCCGGACTTGACCAGCGAGGATTTGTTTTCCTCGCGGATGATGTCCATACACAACTCGACACACTCGTCGCAGATAAAGACGGTTGGTCCCGCAATCAGCTTGCGCACCTCATGCTGGCTCTTTCCGCAGAACGAGCAGTATAGGGTATTTTTCGAATCGCCGCCTGTTTTGCTCATGCCATCTCTCTCTTGCGTCATCTGGTCCACATTACCCGTTGGGTTGTTACCGAAGCCTTGCGACATCGGGACCAAACACATCTACCAAGACCATACTTTTTTAAGTCAATTCATTGGAACATGGTAAACACTATGATTTCAAGTTGTTTGAACCATGCTCCAATCCGTCAGCGGGGCAGGAAAGCCTAGCTTTCCTCGTCAGGGATCTCGCGCTTGTTCACGATTTCGTCGATCAGGCCCCATTCTTTGGCTTTCTCGGCGGTCATAAACGTATCGCGCTCCAGTGCGCGCTCTACCTCTTCGAGCTTTTGGCCCGTGTGGCTGACGTAGATCTGGTTAAGACGCTTGCGCAGTTCAAGGATCTCACGCGCCTGAATCTCGATATCGGACGCCTGACCCTGAAAACCGCCCGAAGGCTGGTGCACCATGATACGGCTGTTCGGCAGCGAAAAGCGCATATCTTTCGCACCCGCCGTCAGCAGCAGCGAACCCATCGACGCCGCCTGACCGATGCAGAGTGTCTGCACCTTGGGGCGGATGTACTGCATCGTGTCGTAGATCGACAGACCCGAGGTCACAACGCCGCCGGGGCTGTTGATATACATCGAGATTTCTTTTTTCGGGTTCTCGGCCTCAAGAAACAGAAGCTGTGCGACCATCAGCGTCGCCATCTGGTCGTGAACCTGACCGGAGATAAAGACAATGCGCTCTTTCAGCAGGCGCGAATAAATATCGTAAGACCGCTCGCCCCGGCTGGTCTGTTCGACCACCATCGGAACCAGGGTATTCATATAAGTATCTACAGGATCTCTCATCGCGGTGCTCCAGCGTGGGCGGTCTTTATAACGAAGTCGGACGTCCCCGAAGAGACGCCCGACCGTTTTCGACCGCAAGGTCTTGATAATTCGTAAGCCGCTTGCGCCCCCGGAAGGGCGCGTTGTTAGACGGCGTCGGTTTCCAAAGCTTCAAGCGCGGCTTCAAGCTCTTCTTTTGTTACTGTTTTTTCAGTCAGCGTCGCCTGATCGAGAATGTGATCGATCACTTTATCTTCAAACAAAGGCGCCTGAATCTCGTTCATTGCCTGCTGGTTGCTCTGAATCCACTCGAAGAACTGACGTTCCTGACCGGGATACTGACGCGCCTGCTGCATCACAGCGTTGCGCAGTTCGTCCTGATCGACCTGAATGTTGTTCTTCGAGCCCAGATCGGCAAGAAGCAGGCCCAGCATAACGCGCCGTTTCGCGATGCGCGTGTGCTCTTCTGTCGGTTCGATCTCGGGGTGATCGTGGCCCTCGACCTCAGGATTTTCTTCATGCCAGAGCTGATGCGCGACTTGTTTGCCTTCGACATCCAGCATCGTGGGCGGCAGTTCAAAATCGACTTTCTCGTCCAGAGCATCCAGCAGTTTACGCTTCAGATGCGCCCGCGACGCCTGATTGTATTCAGCGGCGACACGCTCTTTGATGTTTTCTTTCAGGCCGTTAAGGTCTTCAGCGCCGAATTTTTTCGCCAGTTCGTCGTCGATCTCGGCAGCCTGAGGTGCTTTGACTTCCTTGATCGAGGTTTCGAAGACAGCAGGCTTTCCCTTCAGTTCTTCGTTGCCGTAATCGTCCGGGAAGCTGACCTCGACGTCCTTTTTGTCGCCTGCCTTCAGTCCGACAAGCTGTTCTTCAAAGCCGGGAATAAACTGGCCTGAACCGAGAACAAGCGGGAAGTCGTCCGCCGTGCCGCCGTCGAACGCTTCGCCGTCAATACGGCCAATAAAGTCGATCACGACCTGATCTTTGTCCTCTGCCGCGCCGTCGCGCACGTCATAGCTGACGGCATCGCCCGCAAGGCGCTCAAGGCTCTCCTGAACAGCGGCGTCCTCGACGGCAACAACCATCTTTTCCAGCTTGATCGACGCGAAATCGACCTCCGGCACGTCGGGCAGCAGTTCGTATCCGACCGTGACCGTCAGATCGTCGCCCTCTTTGAAGTCCTCGTTGACGACCTTGATATCGGGCGTCATCGCGGGGCGATGGTCCTTTTCCGCGATCAGGTCGCGGACGGTTCCGTCGACAATTTCCTGCACGGTTTCGCCGAGCATCGACTGGCCGAACATCTTGCGCATCAGCGTAAGCGGGGCCTTGCCCTTCCGAAAGCCCTTCATCGCGAAGTCCTTGCGGGCGACCTCCAGCTTTTCGGTCACTTTGTCGGCGATCCCTGCGGAAGGAACGATGATCTCATAGGCCCGAACAAGGCCCTCTGCGGTTGTTTCGTTTACCTGCATTGCGTACTTTTCCGACTTCTTACTGGCTGCCGCGCTGATAGTGCGCTCCGAATATCTCTGGTGCGGGGTCAAAACCCCCAGTCGATGGTACGGGCGGAGGGACTTGAACCCCCAAACCTAAAGGCACCAGAACCTAAATCTGGCGTGTCTACCAATTCCACCACGCCCGCATATCGTGCTGAAGGCGCTCTATAGCATAGCGAATACACGGCGCAAGCCGTGTATTCGCGTCGAATAATCACACAGGAGAAAACCGCACAGCGGCAGATGGTCGGCGAAGCCGAGCATCGGGAGCCTGTACCAGTGTGAATACAGGCAAGGCGCAAGCCGTGTATTCGCGTCCCGCCCAGACACTTGAGTTAACGGTGCAGCGGCAATTGGTCTCGCGCCCCCCCATCGCTGCAAGCGATGACGGGGTAAGCGAGCCACTGAGAGCCTGCGCAGGCGTTCACAAAGGCGGCGCAAGCCGTGTATTCCTGTCCGACCGTTGGATACGGCTATTTCGCGAACGCCAACCGATCCGCCAGTTCCCGCAACAGCTTTTTGCGGATGGCGCGGGGGAAGTCTGTGTAATCTGTCGCGACCTCGACGAACGAGCCGGGGCCATGGGCGACGTGGTTCCGGTAATACTCGGCGATGCCGTCTTCCGATGCCTCAATCGCCAATCCGTTGACGATGATCTGCGCCGCGTCGAGGCGGGGATGAAAAACATGCGGTTCTGCGCCCTCGTTGCTCGGCCCGTCGCCCGAGACGTCGATGATTTTGCGAAGGCAGGTGCGGGGGGCGGTCTCATGCAGTTCAATGGCGACATTCAGCGCCTCGCCGATTCCGGTAGAGTAATTGCGGAAGGCGCGGGGCGCGGCCTCGATTTCGTCGCGCAGGCGCGCGACGTCCTCATGGGTGTCGGTTGCGGTCCATGGAACCGAGACTTCCTGCCGCCGCGTGCCGCTCCACTGGACCAGCGAAATCAGCGCCTTGGCGTTCACCAGTGCCTCGGCGACGACCGGATCGCCGAGCGCCGCCGACAGCCCCTCGGCCTGCAGCCGGTATTCCTTGGCATCGACACTGCCGGAAACATCAATCGCCAGAACCAGCGCGACATCGCAGGCGTGTGCCGGGGCGGCGCAGATCACCGCCCCGAATGCAGCCGCTATGGCCGCGCGTGCTACCAACTTCCGGTGTTTTCCATGCTGGCCCACGGCTCGGCGGGGGCGAGGGCGTCGCCCGCCTGTAACAGCTCGATTGAAATGCCGTCAGGGGATTTCACAAACGCCATGCGGCCATCGCGCGGCGGGCGGTTGATGGTGACGCCCGCGTCCATAAGCGTCTGGCATGTCTCGTAGATATTATCGACATTATAAGCGAGGTGGCCGAAGTTCCGCCCGCCGGTGTATTCCTCGTCGCTGTCCCAGTTATAGGTCAGCTCGATCTCGTTGCCCGGTCCGCCGCCCGGCTCTGACAGGAAAACGAGCGTGCAATCCGCGCCGTCCAGATCTTTGCGGCGGGTTTCTTCGAGGCCGAGGAGAGTGCAGTAGAATTTTTTGCTCTCTTCGATGTCTTTTACGCGCACCATCGTGTGTAGGTACTGAATCGCCATTACTGGACTCTCCTGCTTTGTTCGTTAAACACTCCCGCACACCTAGCTGCGGATATGCAAGAGACAACCCGATGAGCCTGACCCGTCAAAAGACAGAGAGTAAATCGGGGTGGAGACGACCCGGGAATGAACCCGGGTCGAACGTAGTAGGAGGTCAAATGTTCTACTACAGCGTGGCGGCAA
>CALGNW010000294.1 GCA_937958345.1 uncultured Neomegalonema sp.
TGCCCTCATCGACATGCTGCAACATCGCGCAGGCCAGCACACCGGGATCGGTCAGACCGGACAGACGAACCAACAGCGATCCGTCCACAAACAGCAGACTGGAGGGCAGGCTGGTGATTTGGAAGTGTTCGACCAGTTCCCGCGCATCATCCACATCGACCGTTTCAAAACGCGCATTCGCGCCGCGCAAGTCATTCGACAATTTGCTGATATAGGTGCTCTGGGTTCCGCAAACGCCATCGGCGCAAGCGTTGTTGTAAAAACTGATAAGCAGCGGACCTTGCCCATCCGCAATCATTGTTTCAAGACGTTTGGTTTCTTGGCTCTTCTCCACGATATCACTCCTTATGTTAGTCTCGGCGACGGGGGCGTCGTCGATACCGTTGAGTTTAGGAGCGCAATTCAGCCCCACAAGCCGCTGAAACCTGTTCTCAAAGAAACGTCACCAACCGTGTGAATCTCGGTGAGAGTTGCAATAATCCGAAACAGAGCTGCTTCTGATCTGCGTTACTCTTTGAAATATCAGGGTTTGTAAGGAGCCATTCCCTGACGGGCCAATTCATCGGCGCGCTCATTCTCGGGATGTCCGGCATGTCCCTTGACCCATTCCCACGTCACGTCGTGGCGCGCGGCAGCGGCATCAAGGCGCTTCCATAGATCTTCGTTCTTGACCGGCTTTTTCGCGGCGGTGCGCCATCCGTTGCGCTTCCAGCCATGAATCCATTTGGTCAAACCGTCTTTGACATAGGACGAGTCGGTGACAATCGTCAGCTTTGATTCCCGTTCCAGCGCATCCAATGCTGAAATCGCGGCAAGCAGCTCCATTCGGTTGTTTGTCGTGTCCGCCTCGCCGCCGCACAGTTCGCGCTCTTTCAGCACGGCGTCACCCTCCCTGGCGATCAGCAACGCGCCCCAACCGCCCGGACCGGGATTGCCGCTGCACGCGCCGTCGGTATAGGCGAAAAGATCAGGCATCACTGCCTCCGGTGAAGGGTGGACATTCTCCCGCCAGCTTTTAGCGTTGCTGGCGCAAGAAGCCATGCCTCAATTACAGACGGTTGGAGATAACATGATCAAACGTGTCAAAGGTGATTATCGCGGACGCTCGCGCGCGAGCATCCATAACGGTTTGATCTACACGGTCGGTACGGACATTGACTCTGCGCCAACAGTCGCCGGCCAAACGCGGCGCATTCTGGCGGATCTGGAGGCTGTGCTGATCGCTGCCGGCAGCGGCAAAGACAAGATCGTTCAGGCGACTGTCTATTTGCGCGATATGGCGACGAAATCCGAAATGGACGCGGTCTGGTGCGACTGGATAGGCCCGCCGGAAAACTGGCCCCAACGCGCCTGCATCGGGACCGACCTCGCGGAAGAAGACAAAGTAGAGATCGTGCTGGTCGCGGCGGTCGCCTGAGGTGTCACCCCGCCTCGCGCAGCACTTTCGGTGCTTTGAACTCGACCGTTTCGACCGTTGTTTCAACGACCTCGATCTCGACGTCATAGCGTTCGCGGAACGCATCGACGACTTCATTGACCAACTCTTCCGGCGCGCTGGCTCCGGCAGTAATCCCGACCGCCTGAATACCCTCCAGCGAGCGCCAGTCGATATCGCTCGCACGCGGCGCCAGCACAGAATACTTGCACCCGGCCTTTGATCCGACCTCGACGAGACGTTTCGAGTTTGACGAATTCGGCGCACCGATCACGACCAGCGCGTCGATCTTTGGCGCAACGGCCTTCACCGCCTCCTGCCGGTTTGTGGTGGCATAGCAAATGTCTTCTTTTCCGGGCGCAACCACACTCGGGAACCGCGCCTTGATCGCAGCGACAATCTCGGCGGTGTCATCGACCGACAGAGTCGTCTGGGTAACAAAGGCCAGCTTGTCTGGGTTTGCGGGCGTTACCTTTGCAACATCCTCGACCGTTTCGATCAGCGTCACGGCCCCGTCCGGCAGTTGCCCCATCGTGCCGATCACCTCGACATGGCCCTCGTGCCCGATCATCAGGATTTCATGCCCCTGCCGGTGCAGGCGCGCGATTTCCATATGAACCTTTGTGACCAGCGGGCACACCGCATCAACGGCGAACATGTCGCGCCGTTTGGCTTCCTCGGGCACGGATTTAGGCACGCCATGTGCCGAAAACACCACAGGGCGGTCGGTCGGGCATTCATCCAGCGTCTCGACAAAAACCGCGCCCTTATCGCGCAGGCCGTCGACGACGTATTTGTTGTGAACGATCTCATGGCGCACATAGACGGGCGCGCCGAATTTCTCGATGGCCATTTCAACCATCTTGATGGCGCGATCCACACCGGCGCAAAAACCGCGCGGAGCAGCAAGGTAAAGTTTGAGAGCTGGTTTTGTCATGGCCAGACTTTAACCGACGCCGCGTTCGCGCACCAGTTCCGTAATCGCATCGGCCAGATGCTCGTCAAAGATGTTCTTCGCACCCGCAGCCAGCCTGATTTTATGGGCCCGCGCCAGCACGTCGGCATGGGTGCGCCCCTCGGGGGGATCGAATTTATAGCAGGCCAGTTCCATCAGTTGGCCCAGCGGGTCCCGGAAATAAAGCGAATCCATAAATCCGCGATCCACGTCGCCCGAATTGGCAAAGCCCCGCGCGCGCAACCGCTCGCCCGCGTTGGTATAGGTTGCGCGGCTGACGATAAACGCGAGGTGATGCAGATTGCCGATGCCGTTAGGGTTCGGCGTGGGATCAACCGGCAGATCTTCGCGCGTGAAGATCGTAATCAGCCGTCCGTCACCGGGATCGAAATACAGGTGATTGGTGCTTTCATCATCGAGGTTTGGTTGCTCGAACACGAACGGCATGCCCAGCACGCCCTCCCAGAAATCGATCGAGGTCTGCCGGTTTGCGCCCATCAGGGTAATGTGGTGAACGCCTTGGGTCTGAATTGTCTGCATGTCTGATCCGGTAGGTTTTCGGGTGAGTGTCTTGGCGTCACAGTCCGGCGCGGATTAACGCCGTGCAGCCTTTTCCGCGATGCCCGAGGTTCCCTCGCGCCGATTGAGTTCAGCGATAACATCGGCCAGCGGCACATCCTGAGCGGCCAGCATCACCAGCATGTGATACAGCACATCCGCGCACTCGCCGGTCAGGGCGGCGCGGTTGCCCTGTGCGGCCTCGATAATGGCTTCGACGGCTTCTTCGCCGAATTTCTCGGCACATTTCGCCGGTCCCTTTGCCAGCAGGGCAGCGGTGTGAGACGTGCCAGTGCTTCCCTCGGCCTTGCGGGCCAGAATGGTCGCCTCCAGGCGGGTCAGGACGTCGGTCGCGGTGGTCATGGGCGGGCCTTCATCGTGTTGCTGCGCCCGGCATCTGGCCGGGCGCGTTGCCAGTGCTAACCTTGCGCCATCTGCACACGCTTTGCCATCGCGCCGAGCTGTTTCCCGATCAGGTCTTTGAGCATATCCGAAGGCTCGACCATCGCCTCGTAGCTGGCTGCGACGAGGACCTGCGGATTCGTCACCATATCGCATCCCAGCAACGCCAGCGTATGACGCAGGTGGGCTTGGGCGTTTGATGTGCCGGACATGCCCGCCGACGTTCCGGCAAGTGCAACGACTTTACCGCCTAGAGGCATCGAGGGTTCGCGGTCGCGCGACAGCCAGTCGATGGCATTTTTCAGGACGCCAGAGGTGCTGAAATTATACTCGGGGGTCGCGATATAAAGCGCGTCCGCCTCGCGGATTTT
>CALGNW010000295.1 GCA_937958345.1 uncultured Neomegalonema sp.
TTTCGCCCTGTTACGGGCCACGGCGTTTCCGACCTTTTTGGAGGCGGTAAATCCGACACGGATCGCATCCGAACTGTCGTTCCGACGGCGATCCTGAAGGATAAAACTGTTTGTAACAGCCTTGGCGGCCTTCGCTGCTGCGAGGAAATCGCGGCGATGTTGCAGACCGCCGAGCACGGGCTTTCCCGTACTCACGTCTCTGTTATCAGGCGCTGAGCTTCGCACGTCCGCGCGCACGGCGTGCGTTCAGGATCTTACGTCCGTTCTTCGTCGCCATACGAGCGCGAAAGCCGTGGCGGTTCTTGCGAACGCGGTTACTCGGTTGAAATGTGCGTTTCACGGGGGCCGCTCCTCTTTTTTTGGGGGATAAACCCCTACAATTCTATACTTGGCACGCCCGAGCCTTGCGGTAGAGCGAGAAGACGGGCTTATAGGCGCAGCGTCTCGCCACGTCAACGCTGCGAACGGTGATCTGTGCATCAAATTGTTTCACCGGATGCCGGGTTTGTCACGACCGCTCAATCGCCCGTGATGTGGGTCTCTTTGGCCGGATAGATCGGCAATAACGGTGCTACTGCCAAACGATGGCAGGAAGGATTAACGGTATGACGGAAGAAAAGAACATGGCCGATGCCACCGCACCTACGGTTACGGGAGACACCAAGAGCCTTTCCCGCTTTTTGCCACTCATCGTTCTCGGGGCAGGCGCAATCGCCGGTTTCGTATTTTTGCGCGAATATTTGTCGTTCGACACTCTGAAAGAGAATCGCGAGGCGCTGTTGGCGTGGCGCGACCAGAACTACGTGCTGGCGGCGGCCACCTACATGCTCGGCTACGTCCTGATTGTTGCGTTCTCTATCCCAGGCGCGGCATTTATGACGCTTACGGGCGGCTTTCTCTTCGGCCTGATCCCCGGCACGCTGCTGACGGTGTTCGGCGCGACAACCGGTGCAGCGTGTATTTTCCTCGCGGCAAAGACCAGCCTCGGCGCGTCGTTGAAACAGCGGGCAGGCCCGTGGATGGATAAGTTCGAGAGGGGCTTTCAGGAAAACCAGATCAGCTTTCTGTTTTTGCTCCGGCTGGTTCCGGCTCTGCCCTTCTTTGTCGCGAATCTGCTGCCCGCGTTTTTCGGCGTAAAACTCTTCACCTACGTCTGGACGACGTTCCTCGGCATTCTTCCCGGCACGGCGGTTTACACATCAATCGGCACGGGCTTGGGCGAAGTTTTCGCCAAGGGTGAAGAATTGTCGCTGAACGTCTTTTCCGATCCGGCTGTCTGGGGCCCGTTCGCCGGTCTGACCGTCCTCGCAATCCTGCCGATCATCATAAAGAAACTGCGCGGCAAGTCCGCACTCGACGGAGACGATGCAAATGTCTGAGAAATTGAAAGTCGATCTGTGCGTCATCGGCGCAGGCTCGGGCGGGTTGTCGGTTGCTGCGGGCGCGGTCCAGATGGGCGCTTCGGTTGCCCTGATCGAAAAGGGCGAGATGGGCGGCGACTGCCTCAACTACGGCTGTGTTCCGTCAAAGGCTCTGCTTGCCGCCGCCAAGGCCGCGCATGCCCATCGGTCCGGCGCAAAGTTCGGTGTTGCGGCAGATGAGCCGACTGTCGATTTCGCCGCCGTGAACGCGCATGTCAAAGACGTCATCGCCGGAATCGCTCCCCATGACAGTCAGGAACGGTTCGAGGGGCTGGGCTGCACGGTCATTCGCGACGCCGCGCGCTTTACCGGCCCGACAACCGTCGAGGCGGGGGGGTACAGTATCGAGGCGCGCCGCGTCATCATCTCAACCGGCTCGTCACCCTTCGTGCCGCCGATTGACGGGCTGGACAGCACGCCGTATTTCACCAACGAGAATATCTTCGACAACACCGAGTTGCCCGAACGCCTCATCGTCGTCGGCGGCGGTCCCATCGGCATGGAGATGGCTCAGGCGCACCGTCGCCTCGGCTCCGAAGTTGTTGTGTTGGAGGGCGCAAAGGCGCTCGGCAAAGACGACCCCGAAGTGACCGCGATAGCGCTCGACAATCTGCGTGCCGAGGGGCTGGACATTCGCGAGGGCGCGATGGCCGAGCGGGTGTCGAATGACGGCGGCAAAGTACAGGTCCATCTGGCAGGCGGAGAGGTTGTCGAGGGCACGCATCTTCTGATGGCAGTCGGGCGAAAGCCGAATATCGACGGGCTTGATCTGGAAAAGGCGGGCATCGAATATTCGCGTCGCGGAATTAATGTCGGTGCAAACCTCAAGACCTCGAACAAAAAGGTCTACGCCATCGGTGATGTCACCGGCGGCCTGCAATTCACCCATGTTGCCGGTTATCACGCGGGCGTCGTCATCCGCAGTGCCTTGTTCCGCATGTTTTGGGCCAAGGCCGGCACAGATCACATTCCGTGGGTAACGTATGTCGACCCCGAGATCGCTCATGTCGGTTTAACCGAGGCAGACGCGAAAAAGAAATTCGGAATGGGAGTCTCCGTTCTGCGTTTCGAGGCGAACGAGACAGACCGCGCCCGCGCCGAGCGCACGGGCAGGGGATTGATCAAGGTTGTCCTGAAGGGCTCGAAAATTGTCGGCGCCTCCATCGTCGGTAAGGGTGCGGGCGAAATGATCCACCTCTGGGCCTTTGCGATAGCCAACAAGCAAAAAATCGGTGCAATGGCCGGCTATGTCGCGCCGTACCCGACATTGGGCGAGGCGAGCAAGCGCGTAGCGGGCAGCTATTATACGCCGAAACTATTCAGCGACCGGACGCGTAAAATCGTCGGATTCCTCTCAAAATTCGGCTGAACAGCCAGAAAGGCAAAAGCAGCGTGCAGATTTTGCGGAGCCTCTCGGGACGCCTACTGTTTCTGACGGTGGTTTTTGTGATGTTGGCCGAGGTGCTGATTTTCGCACCGTCGCTCGCGCGGTTTCGTGTCGATTACCTGCGTGAGCGTCTGGCGGCTGCGAACATCGTATCGTTGGCATTGCTCGACAGTGACCGTCCGATCGCCAAGGATAACGAGATGGCGCTTTTGAAAAGTGCCGAGGTGCGATCGATTGCGCTACAGCGGGGCGGCGCACGCCTTCCGGTGCTTCGCGGAAATTGGGCCGAGCCGGTGAACCGGACGTTTGATCTGGACGAAAGCTCGATCCTCGGTGATGTGTGGGAGGGCTTTGCCGTCCTCTTCCGCAATGATCCGACCCGCGTGATCCGCGTTATGGGCTCGCCGGTCGAATCGCGAAATCCGATGGGCGACAAGGTCGAGATAACCTTACGCGAACAGCAGCTTTGCGAAGCGATGATGGCGTTCGGTCTGCGTATTCTTGCGGTGTCGCTGATTATCTCATTGCTCACGGCTGGTCTGGTTTTCCTCAGCCTCAACCGCTGGCTGGTGCGCCCCATCCGCAAACTGACGACCAACATGATCGAATTCCGGCAAGCGCCGGAGGCGGCCATGATCATTTCACCGGACCGGGGGCGCGATGAAATCTCCGAGGCACAGGTCGAACTTGCAGCGATGCAAACAGAACTGCGTACTTCGCTGAAACAAAAAACGCGGCTGGCAGGGCTGGGCGAGGCGGTTGCAAAGATCAACCACGACCTGCGGAACATCCTCGCTGCGGCTCAGATTCTCACCGACAGACTGGAATCAAGCGCCGACCCGATGGTTGCCAAGGTCGCCCCGAAACTGCTGCGCTCTCTGGATCGTGCAACGGCCCTTTGCGGGCGTACATTGGAATTTGGCCGCGCCGAAGAACTGGAACCCGAACGGCGGCGCGTTATGCTACCGGCATTTCTCGGCGAGGTTCGTGACCAGCTTTTGCTCGCGCATCCGGACTCGATCCAGATTGAAGTAGACGCCCCCGATGACGCCTTCGCCGAGGCGGACCCCGATCAGCTTTACCGGATCATTTACAACCTTGCCCGCAACGCCGCGCAGGCATTGGAAGTCACGGGCGAGGGCGGTACAATCTCGATCATCGCCCGCAGGCTTACAAGCGGTGCGGAAATCGATGTTGTTGACGACGGTCCGGGGATGCCAATGGTCGCGCGTGAAAATCTGTTCAAGGCTTTCAAGGGAGGCGTGCGCAAGGGCGGCAGCGGCCTTGGCCTTGCCATCGCGCAAGAACTCGCACGCGGTCACGGCGGCGAGGTAAACCTGATCGACAGCACGACCGATGGCACCTGTTTCCGCGTTGTTATCCCCGACACGGGCAACGCTGTATGAGCGCGCGCAGCGGCTCGCGCAACGCTCTCACCGATGTCGCGGGCATCAGGGTCGGCAATGCCGAGGATACCGCTGCCCGCTCGGGCGTAACCGTTATCGCCTTTGATCAGGCAATGCGTTGTGCTGCCGATGTTCGGGGCGGGGGACCCGCAACGCGCGAAACAAATGCCGTCGGGCCTGACGCGACACTGGGTATCGCGCACGCGCTCACGCTTTCGGGTGGATCGGTTTTCGGATTGGCTGCAGCGGACGAGGTGGCAACCGTCCTGTCCGCGCGCGGCGAGGGCTTTTTGCCCGTTGCCGGCACGCCGCCGGTTCCGATCATACCGGCGGCCTCGCTTTACGACCTCGGCAATGGCGGCGACAAGGCATGGGATGAACGTCCGCCTTACCGCGATCTGGCCCGCGAGGCATTGCTAAACCTGTCCGAACATATTTCCTGCGGTTCGCACGGCGCGGGCTACGGCGCAACGGCGGGCGCATGGCTCGGCGGGTTGGGAACAGCGTCTCTGGTGACGGGCGAGGGCGAGGTCGTCTCGGCATTGATCGCGGTCAACTCGATCGGCTCGGCTGTCATGCCGGATGGCCGCGCCTTTTGGTCGTGGCCTTTTGAAATCGGCGATGAATTCGGCGGCCTCAGTCCGGATCCGAAGATGCGAACATGTGCGCCGTTACCGGATGATAGAAAGGGCGCTCTCAGGCCGGGACAGGCGACCTGCATCGGCGTCGTTGCCTGTTCCACAGCGCTGGACCGTGCATCGCTTGCCCGCGTCGCGATCATGGCACAGGACGGCCTAGCCCGCGCAATCCGGCCCAGCCACGCACCATTCGACGGCGATACGCTTTTTGCACTTTGCCCTGACGAGGTTGCCACAGCATCGCCCGAAGATGTTATGCGGATCGGCTCGGCGGCTGCGGATTGTATCTCGCGCGCCGTCGCACGGGGCGTTTGGGAAGCAACAGCGGCCACCGAAACAGCCGCCGCCTATCGCAATACCCGCTAGGCTTCGACCGTCTCCACCGCGATGTGCCCCTCCAGCATCCGGTGGACCGGACACTTGTCCGCAATCTCGATCAGGCGGGTTCGTTGTTCGTCGCTCAGTGACGGATCGAGTACGATTTCACGGCGGAAGGTCGTATTGTGCCGGTCGGTCTGGGACCATGTGACATCGACCCGCGCCCCGTCCATTTCCCACTTTTTCCGGTTCGCATACATACGCATTGTCATTGTGGTGCAGGCGGCCAATCCCGCCGCGACCAATTCAAACGGCCCAAACCCCAGATCGGTCCCGCCCATCTGTTTCGGCTCATCCGCAAACACAAGCCGGTCACGCGCAGCGAGCACACGATTAAGGTATCCGGTCGGATCACGTTCGAACGCGCGGACACCTTCCTCGGGTTCGGGCAGGCTGACCTTAGGCAGATCGAGGTATCGCGCCGACCAGTCCGCAATCATCGTGGCCGCAAAATCCGCGTCCTCGCCGCGCGTCAGCAGGTGGTCGGCCTCGTCCAGTCCGACAAAACTTTTCGGGTGTTTCGCTCCGACGAACAAACGGCTCGCATTCTCGACGCCGACGGTCGCGTCCCGCGGTGCGTGCATCACCAACAACGCGGCGTTCAGCTTCGGCAGAATTTCATCCAGCCGCGTTGCCTCAATGTCGTCGATGAACTGCTTTTTAATCGTGAATCTGCGTCCCGCAAGGTTCACCTCCGCCTCGCCGCGTTCGGATATTTCCGACAGCGCCCCGCCGAAATTATGTGCGACATGGGCTGGGTCTGCCGGCGCACCGATGGTCGCGACCGCTTTTACCGTCGCCAGTTTCGCCGCCGCCGCCAGCACCGCCGCCCCGCCAAGCGAATGCCCCACCAACAGCGACGGCGCTGCAAGGCGTTCCTCCAGTGTCTTCGCGGCAGACAGCAGGTCTTCGACATTCGACGTAAAGTTCGAATTCGCAAACTCGCCCTGTGAATGGCCTAGACCGGTGAAATCAAAACGCAGCACCGCCACGCCGCGCCCCGCCAGTCTTTGCGCGATCCGTCGCGATGCCAGAAAATCCTTCGAACACGTGAAGCAATGCGCAAAAATCGCGACGGCCAACGGCTCCTCTACCGGTCGGTCAAGCCGCCCCGCGAGCGTACTGCCGTCGTGGCCTTGAAATTCGAATTTCTCGCTGCGCATTTTTTGTCTCCTTTGACCCGAAAAGTACAACCGCCCCGACAAACCGCCAAGCGCGGTGACGGTAGTGTGATCGGTGCATCGGGTCTGGTGCGCGTTCCCTAGTTCAGGAAGCGACTTTCAAACGGAAACTTCGTCAGGTTCTCGACGCCGGTTTCGGTGATTAAAACCTGATCTTCCAGTTTTATCCCGCAGGGGCCGCCGACCTCGCCGTAATAGACCTCGACACACAACGTCATCCCCGGCTCCAAAACGCGGTCCGCGTGCTGTCCCGCTTCAAAATCCGGCGCATAGCGGATCGAAGGATACTCGTCGCACAATCCGACACCGTGAAAGACCACGCCATAGCGTTGCTCGTTGTATTTCTCGGGCAATTGCTGTGACAGGCGTGTCAGATCATCAAGTTTAATTCCCGGTTTAAGAATGGCTGTATTCGTCTGAATATGGTCCAGCGCATCGCGGTAAATCTGCTTTTCATAGGCGCTCGGCTCGGCATCGCCGACGATGATTGTGCGGCTCAGATCGGCGCAATACCCGTATGGCCCTATCAGGTCGGTATCATAGGCAAGGATATCACCCTCGGCCATCACACGCGGTCCGGCCTCCTGAAACCACGGATTCGTGCGGGGGCCGGATGACAGGATACGCGTTTCGATCCACTCGCCGCCGCGAATGTGGTTTCCGTGCTGAAGGATCGCCCACGCATCGACTTCGGTAATGCCGGGACGGACCATGGCGTGCATTTCATGCATAGACGCTTCGCAGGCGGCGATGGCACAGCGCATCGCATTCACCTCGTTGTCATTCTTTATAACCCGCGCTAACTCGGTGACTTCCTGTCCGTTGAAGATTTCAACGCCGAGGCTTGCCAGCGCATCATGGCCGGGCCGTTCCATCCGATCGACTGCAAGACGCCGGTTATCCCCCGCATGCTCGCGCATCAACCCGTCAATCCCCTT
>CALGNW010000296.1 GCA_937958345.1 uncultured Neomegalonema sp.
TTGCCGACTCGGCCTGACGCAAAACCCGCAAAATCGCGTATTTCACCCCGCGGGGCAGGCTCTCGACCACCGCCGTTCCCGGCTGCAAACCCGCCATGACAAACAGCCCCGCCAGCAGGCGCAACAGCACCAGCCGATAGCGTTCAACAGGGTCGGAGGCGTCGCGCAGCATGGTGTCCTTTCGGGTGAGTGATGAGGCAGACATAATGGGAACATTTGCGGCTTGTCAAGAATGTTCTTTTAATGTTCAATTCGCCAACACGCGGAAAATCAAATTTTGCGACTCTTTACCTTCCATTTTCGACTCGTCTGATTTAACCCGATCCCGTGCCCGGTGTCACAACACGCCGACGACCAGAGGTTGGAGACAAGACGATGATGACTGCGATTGCAGGCGGTAAGCCTGTGGCGCGCCCGAATGATGCGCGCTTTTCCCCCGGACCCACCAAAAAATTTGACGGCTGGACCCTCGATTCCCTCGCGGGTGCGGAACTGGGCCGTTCGCACCGGTCAAAACCGGGCAAGGCGAAACTCAAAGAGGCGATTGACCGCTCGAAATCCGTTCTCGGCATGCCCGACGACTGGCGGCTCGGCATCATCGCCGGGTCCGACACCGGCGCGGTCGAGTGCGCGTTATGGAATCTGTTCGGCGCGCGGCCTGCGGAAATCCTCGTCTGGGAGGCCTTCGGCAATGACTGGGCGATTGATGCGGTCAACGAGCTTGGCATTGATGCCAAGGTCACGAAAATGCCGTTCGGCGAGTTGCCTGATCTCGGCGCTGCCGATTGGAATAAAGATGTCTGCCTGACATGGAACGGCACGACATCGGGCGTGCGGATGCCTTCGGGCGACGCCATTCCGGCGGACCGCGAGGGGCTGGTTCTGGCCGATGCAACTTCGGCGGCTTTCGCCATGGATATTCCGTGGGATAAGGTCGATATCGTCACGTGGTCCTGGCAAAAGGTCCTTGGCGGCGAGGCGGCGCACGGCATGTTGGCGCTGTCGCCCCGCGCTGTTGCGCGCATGGCCGAGTACAAACCGGCATGGCCGATCCCGAAAATCTACCGCATCCGCAAGGGCGACGGCGTGAACGAGGGCGTCTTCGAGGGCGCAACGCTCAACACCCCGTCCCTGCTGGCGACCGAGGATTGCCTCGCCGCGCTGAAATGGGCCGAAAGCATCGGCGGAATGCCCGCGCTCAAGGGCCGCTCGCTGGCCAATCTTGCGGTTGTCGAGGAATGGATCGCGAAAACACCGTGGGCCGAGTTCATGTGCGCCGATCCGGCCAACCGCTCATCCACCGCCATCTGTATCAAAATCGCCGATCCCGATTTCGATGCGCTGCCCGATGACAAGGCAAAATGGGCCTTCGTCAAATCCATGACCGGCATGCTGGCGGAAGAGGGCGCGGCCTATGACATCGACGGGTATCGCGATGCGCCGCCGTCAATCCGCATCTGGGGCGGGGCGACGGTCGAGGCGTCGGATATCACCGCGCTGTTGCCGTGGCTCGACTGGGCCTTTGCGTCAACCAAAGAACAGATGGCCCGCGTCGGGTAAATCGCTTCCCCGCACGGTGTGCGGGGCCGTTTTCCGACGTGAACAAGACCCTGCGCCACGCGCGGGGCAACCTAGAATTTTACAGGATCAAGACCATGACCGCACCCAAAGTTCTGATTTCCGATTCCATGTCCTCCAAGGCTGCCGACATCTTCCGCGAACGCGGGATCGACGTGACAGTTTCGCCGAAAATGACCCCCGAGGAACTCAAGGGCGTCATTGGCGAGTATCACGGCCTCGCCATCCGCTCGTCGACCAAGGCCACCGCCGACCTGCTTGAGTCCGCGACAAACCTCAAGGTCATTGGCCGCGCCGGTATCGGCGTTGATAATGTTGATGTGCCCTTCGCGACCAAGCAGGGCGTGATCGTGATGAACACGCCCTTCGGCAACGCCATCACCACTGCCGAACATGCGCTGGCGATGATGTTTGCGGTTGCGCGCCAGATCCCGGCGGCCTCGGCCTCGACCCACGCGGGTAAATGGGAAAAGTCCAAATTCATGGGCGCAGAGATCACCGGCAAGACGCTGGGCCTGATCGGTGCGGGCAATATCGGCAGCATCGTCGCCGCCCGCGCCCACGGGTTGCGCATGCGCGTTATCGCCTTCGACCCGTTCCTGTCCGCCGAGCGTGCCGAGCGTCTGGGCATGGAGAAAGTCGAGCTGAACGACCTGCTCGCCCGCGCCGATTTTATTACGATGCACGTGCCGAAAACTAAGGAAACGGCGAACATGCTGGACGAGGCGGCGATTGCCCGCATGAAGAAAGGCGCGTTCCTGATCAACTGCGCGCGCGGCGGTCTGGTGGACGAGGTGGCCCTGCGCGCCGCGCTCGACGAGGGCCGCGTCGGCGGTGCGGCCTTTGATGTCTTTGCCGAGGAACCCGCGAAAGAGAACCCGCTGTTCGGCCATCCTAACGTGGTCGTTACGCCGCACCTCGGTGCGGCCACGACCGAGGCGCAGGAGAAAGTCGCGCTTCAGGTCGCCGAGCAGATGTCGGATTACCTGCTCGACGGCGCGGTCTCCAACGCCATCAACGCCCCGTCCCTGACGGCGGAGGAGGCAAAAACCCTCGATCCGTACATTACTCTGGTGAAGCAAATCTCGTCTTTTGCGGGTCAGGTGACGGACGAGGAAATCCAGTCGATCCAACTGACCTTCGAGGGCGACGCGAAAAACCTGCCCCACGCGCCGCTGCTGCAAACCGCCGTACAGGCCGTCCTCGCCCCGCGCCTCAGCAGCATCAACATGGTCAACGCGCTCGAGATCGCCAAAGAGCGCGGGATCGGAATTTCCCACACCAAAAGCGAGGCCGACAGCGACTATCACACCCGCATCTCCGTCTCGCTCAAGACGCCGACCATGACCCGCGACGTCAAGGGCACGCTGATTGCCGGCAAACTGCCGCGCATTGTCGAGGTCAAAGGCATCGGGCTGGAAAGCGATCTTGAGGGCGACATGCTCTATGTCACCAATCAGGACAAACCGGGTCTGATCGGGTCGGTCGGGACGATATTTGCCAAGAAAGGCATCAACATCGCCACCTTCCACCTTGGCCGTACCGCGCCGGGGGGCGATGCGATTGCGCTGGTCAAGGTCGATGCGCCGGTCCCCGAAGAGGTGGTCGCCGAGCTGCGGACGCTCGAATATCTCGACCGCGTCATCCCGCTGCGTTTCTGACCGGCGTAAAGGAAAGCCCCCATGCAAACTCACGCCCTCGTCCTCGTCGGCAATCCGCTGCCTCAGGGCGCAGAAGCCAGCGCCGCGACAATCCTGTCCGCGTTCGACGCGGCGCCGATACGCGGTTCTGTCCTGTCCGCCGAACGCGCCTCGGAACTGATTGTCGAGGGGGTTGCAGGGCGTGAAAGCACCATCCTCGCGGCCCTGCGCGAGGCGCTGCCGCAGGTGGACATCGCGCTGATGCCTGCCGAAGGGCGGCGTAAAAAGCTGCTCTGTGCCGATATGGACGCAACCATCGTGGTCGGCGAGACAATCGACGAGCTTGCAGATGCCGTCGGGATCAGGGCCGAGGTCGCTGCGATCACCGAGCGTGCGATGCGGGGCGAGCTTGACTTCGAACAGGCTCTGGATGCCCGCGTCGCGATGCTTGCGGGGCTGGCGGCGTCCGAAATAGACCGCGTGGCGCAATCCCTGACCTATATGCCCGGCGCGGCACAGCTTGTTGCGACGATGCGGGCGCACGGGGCCGACTGTGTGCTGGTTTCGGGCGGGTTCGACCGCGTGACGGGGGTGGTGCGACAGCGTCTGGGCTTTCACCTCGATAAATCGAACCATTTGCTGGTGGGAGAGGGCGACGCGCTGACCGGCGCTGTGCGAAAGCCGGTCGTCGGTGCCGAAACGAAACGCGCGCTGCTTGAAGAGCGCGCTGAAAAAGCGGGAATTGCTCTGTCCGAGTGTCTCGCAATCGGAGACGGTGCGAACGACTGTCTCATGGTGGAGCGTTCCGGGATGGGCATTGCGTATCAGGCCAAGCCGGCGCTGAAAAACGTGACCGATTTTCACATCAATCACACCGACCTGCGAACCGCCTTGTATTATCAGGGCTATTCGGACGCGTTAATTTCCGGGAAACTATAACTGCGGACGTCGTAGAGCGAAACTGTCCGGCGCGGCCCCGATCCGGCGCAAATCTTGAAAACCAGTCCATCAACCGCAACGGCATCCGGCCAGCGCGTTCGTTTTTGGAGATGGATCATGGGACTGTTCAGCACGGCGCGGCGCGCAGCGGACTCTTTCAAAGGCTTTGGCTCCGACCGCAAGGGCGGCGTTGCTCTGATGGTCGGGTTGACCTTTCCGATGGTCTTCATCGGGGCGGGCGGCGCGCTGGATTACAGCAACGCGCTGACGGTGACGAAACAGGCACAGCGCGCAATGGATGCGACTGTCCTGGCCCTGACACGGCGCGACCTCGGCGCGATCAATGTCCAGTCCGAGGGCGACGCACTGTTCCGCGCGATCCTTCAGGATCAGGGGGTTTCGGCTGCACCGAGCGAGACGCAATTCACCCTGAGCGATAACGTGGTCCGGGGCAGCGGCATTGTCGGGACCAAGACGTTCTTCCTCAATTTCATCGGGATGAACTCGGTTGACGGCAAGGTCGAATCCGCCGCGATGCCCCCGGCAGAGCGCCCGATCGAAATTGCTCTGGTCCTTGATGTCAGCGGCTCGATGTCAATCGACCTCAACGGTAAAACGCGGTTGGCGCAGATGAAAGAATCCGTCGGCGGCATGTTCGACGCCCTCGACAAGGAATTGCCGACGGGGGCTAAACTGTCGGCCTCGGTTATCCCGTACTCGACGTCGGTCAACCTCGGTGATTATCCCAAGGTTCTGAAATCGCTTTCTGTCGGCGGAAAAAATAAGCCGGTTGCGGGCGTTGATGTCTGGGCGGCGGAACGCACGCTGCTTGAAAACGGAACCGACATTACGATTGATGATTCGTCGCCGGTCGGGCGTCCTGTCCCCTTCGTCGATTCGACCGAGATCAGCTCGTCGACCCCGACCGCGCGTCTCAGTGCGCTGACCGATAACATCGCCGACGTCCGCACGTCGGTCAACGGGATGACGGCGAGCGGCTGGACCGCCGGTCACATCGGCATGATCTGGGGCGTTTACACCCTGTCGGACAAATGGGCGAATGTCTGGCCGCAAAATCCGGCGAAGACGGGCGAGGCTGACAAGATCATCGTCATGCTCAGCGACGGCAAGTTCAACACGACGCTGAATGTCGGTTCCGGTTCGACCAACGACGGCGCAACCTCGGACGCTTACTTTCAGGCGGTCTGCAAACTGGCCGAACAACGGGGCATTACGGTCTACACGGTTGCCCTTGCGCTTGATCCGGTTTCCGAGGCCAAACTGGGCGCCTGCGTCGGGTCAACCGGCAAGCTCTATACGGCGGACAGTGCCAACGAATTGTCCAAGGCATTCGAAGACATTGCGCGGCGTCTGGGAACACACCGCCTGACAAGCTGATCCTGCCTTTCGGGACCCCGGGGGGTGATGCCTCCCCTCCGGTCAGATCATTTCGGACGTGAGAGATGCGCGAGACATGCTTGGTAGTATGCGCAGATGTACTGCCAAGCCTGTCCGAATTCCGAAATGATCGAAAACGGCGCGCCGGATCTTTATCCGGCGCGCTTTTTTACGGG
>CALGNW010000297.1 GCA_937958345.1 uncultured Neomegalonema sp.
GTGTCGATTTTAACGGAGCGACGGAATAAAATGCCGAGGACAGCGGCGGCGCGGTGCGCTCGAAGGTCGGGGCAATGGGCCAGATCGAAAGCTCGTCCGTCAAAGGGCCTTTCAGGGCGATGCGGCAAATCAGTGGCTTGACCCTTTGCACGGCCCAAACCTAGTGTTCGAAAGTTAGCGCCCGCAAAGTTTGGTCGGAGCGGTGGTTTGGTGCGCGGCGTGCCTTCCGCCGCCGCGCCACGGGCGACCGGGAGAAGGAGGACTCAGGTGAGTCGGCAAAAAGTCAACAATATGGAAGAGTTCGCAAAAGTCAGCGGAATCTCCAGGCCGACCCTGTCCAAGTTCTTCAACGATCCGCAAAGCGTGCGGACATCGACCAGAAGCAAAATCGAATTTGCGCTGGAAGAATACGAATACCGCCCGAATATTTTCGCGATCAATCACAACCGGAAATCGACAAAGACGATCGGCATTGTCGTCCCCTATTTGGCAGACCCGTTCTTCGCCGAAATTGTTCGTAAAATAGAGCGTCACTGCATCGAGGCGGGTTTTTGGCCGATTGTCTTCAGCGCGCATGGCGAGCAACAGCTGGAAAATGATGCGCTGGCGACCCTGCAATCGCTGCGGCCCGCCGGTGCACTGATTGCCCCGCTCGGCAAACGCTCCGACCTCGATTGCGTGAAGCGCTTCACCGAAGAGGTACAAACGGTTGTTTTCGACAGTAATGTTGATGTCGGAGAAGCTTTTGTCGGATCGGACAACATCCACAATGTCGGACTGATCGTTGATTATCTTTGCGAAACCGGCGATGCGCCGTGCTTTTTCGAAATGCCGCCGGTCAATCCGAACGCGAACAAACGCCGCGAGGCCTACGTCACCGCGATGGAACGGCTGGGCCACGCTCCCAAGGTCGTGCAGGTCAAGGGGACGGGCTGGAACTTTGAAAAAATCGGTCTGGAGGAGGGCACGAGGCTGATCTCCAGCGGGTCTTTGCCCTCTGAAACCATCCTGTGCAGTAATGACCGCCTCGCAGTCGGGCTGATCGCCGCCGCCTATCAACAGGGGCTGCGCGTCGGAAACGGCAATAATTGCGCTTTGCGGATCGCGGGGCACGACGATCACCCCTGGTCACAGTTCACCTGCCCGCCGCTCACCACAGTATCCCAGAACTACGAGGCGATCACCGAGCGCAGCGTCGGCATGCTGTTCGAGTTGATTGATGGCGGAGGCTCGCGTCAGGAGCGCCCTGAGGTTTTGTTCGAGGGCAAGCTGGTTCTGCGCGCATCAGCCTGACGCGAAGACGCGCGCGATAGACCGGAATCATAAACCTTACGTGCGCGTATGCTTCGCATTGTCGCGGCCAAAAAAGTTTACGTGTGTAAAATTCACGATTGACTCGGTCCGACCGTCGCGATTAGTTCGGTCCCAATCCACATCAACCTTGGGAGGAATTTGGATGAAACTGAGAAACGCACTTATCGCCGCCTCAGCGATTGTTTCGGTCGCCGCAACCGCCGCGTCCGCAGACGAACTGACGATCGCGACCGTGAACAACGGCGACATGATCCGCATGCAGGGCATGACCGACGATTTCACGAAGAAAACCGGCCACACTGTTGAGTGGGTTACGCTCGAGGAAAACGTTCTTCGCCAGCGTGTCACGACCGACATCAGTACCAAGGGCGGTGCTTTTGATATTATGACAATCGGCATGTACGAAACGCCGATCTGGGGTGCAAACGGCTGGCTTGTTCCGCTCGACGATCTGTCGGACGAGTACGACGCTGACGACATCCTCCCGGCAATGGCTGGTGGTCTCAGCCACGACGGTACGCTCTACGCTGCGCCATTCTACGGCGAAAGCTCGATGATCATGTACCGCACCGATCTGATGGAAAAGGCCGGCATGGAAATGCCAGAGGCTCCGTCATGGTCGTTCATCGCCAAGGCGGCCCGCGCTATGACGGACCGTGACGAAGAAATCAACGGCATTTGCCTTCGTGGTAAAGCCGGTTGGGGCGAGGGCGGCGCTTTCATCACCGCAATGTCGAACTCGTTCGGCGCACGCTGGTTCGACGAGGACTGGAACGCACAGTTCGACACGCGCGAATGGTCGGACACACTGAACTTCTACAAAAACATGATGGATGATGCGGGCCCTCCAGGCTACGCGACCAACGGCTTTAACGAAAACCTGTCGCTGTTCCAACAGGGCAAATGCGGCATGTGGATCGATGCGACCGTTGCAGCATCCTTCGTGACGAACCCGAAAGACAGCACCGTTGCTGACAAAGTCGGTTTCGCACTCGCACCGGATAACGGTCTGGGTGTTCGTTCAAACTGGCTCTGGGCATGGGCACTTGCCATTCCAGCCGGAACGAAAAAAGAAGCGGCTGCGAAAGAGTTCATCGAATGGGCAACCTCGAACGGTTACATCGAGCTGGTTGCTGAGAAAGAAGGCTGGGCAAACGTTCCTCCGGGCGCGCGTACCTCGCTTTACAAGAACCCGAACTACAAGAAGGTTCCTTTCGCTCAGATGACGCTCGACAGCATCCTGTCGGCTGATCCAAACAACTCCACCGTAGATCCGAGCCCGTATGTCGGTGTTCAGTTCGCGGCTATCCCGGAGTTTGCCGGTATCGCAACCGAAGTCAGCCAAGAGTTCTCGGCTGCCTATGCCGGTCAGCAGACCATCGAAGAAGCACTGGCCAAGGCACAAGCCCTGACCAATGATGCAATGGAAGCAGCCGGCTACCGTTAAGCCGCTATTCCGGAGGCGACCCCGCAGGGTCGCCTCCTTTCATTTGTTTGACAATTTCTCTTTTTTAATCAGCGGCATGGGCCGCCGGACGGGAGGCGTGTATTATGGCGACACAACAATCACGTTCCGCAGCCAGAATGATGATGGCGCCCGCGGTAATCCTTCTTCTGGCGTGGATGCTTGTTCCGTTGATTATGACGGTCTGGTTCTCGTTTCGGAAATATCTGCCACTGCGCGGCGGTGATCTGGGGTTCGTCGGTTTCGAAAACTACTCGCGCTTCATCAGCTCCAGCTCTTTTTGGCCGAGCGTTCAAACGACACTGATTATTGTCGGCGGCGTCCTGCTGATCACGATTGTGTTCGGCGTCATCCTGGCCCTCCTGCTGGATCAGCCGATGTGGGGGCAGGGTGTTGTCCGCATCCTCGTCATTGCACCGTTCTTCGTCATGCCGACTGTTTCCGCACTGGTTTGGAAGAACATGTTCATGGATCCCGTGAACGGTATTTTCGCCCATCTCTGGAAGTTTTTCGGGGCCGAACCGGTCCAGTGGCTCAGTCAGGAATCGCTGCCGTCGATCGTGATGATTGTCAGCTGGCAGTGGTTGCCCTTCGCGACGCTGATTCTTCTGACTGCCGTACAATCCCTTGATTCCGAACAGCTCGAAGCCGCCGAGATGGATGGCGCTCCGTATCTGAAACGCTTTTGGTTCATTGTCCTGCCGCACCTGTCACGCGCGATTACGATTGTGCTGCTGATCCAGACGATCTTCCTGTTGTCTATTTTCGCCGAGATTTTCGTGACAACCGGCGGCGCGTTCGGGACCAAGACACTGACCTATCTGATTTTCCAGCGCGTGCTCGAAAGCCAGAACGTCGGCCTCGGCTCGGCAGGCGGCGTCTATGCAATTATCCTGGCCAATATCATCGCCATCTTCCTGATGCGCATTGTCGGCAAAAACCTGGATACGTGAGGAGAACCCGGCATGGCACGAGCAGTCTCCAGTAACCGCAAGCTGTTGAACACGCTGATCGCGTGGACAATCGGGCTGATCATTTTCTTCCCGATCCTGTGGACGATCCTGACCAGTTTCAAGACCGAGGCTCAGGCGATTGCCGATCCGCCCATCTTCTTTTTCTTCGACTGGACGACCGAAAACTATTCGGTTGTGCAGGAACGCTCGAACTACATGCGGTTCCTCTGGAATTCGATCATTATTGCCGGTGTTTCAACGATACTCGGGCTGATCATCGCCATTCCTGCGGCATGGTCGATGGCCTTCGTACCGTCAAAGCGCACCAAGGACATCCTGCTCTGGATGCTATCGACAAAGATGCTTCCGGCGGTTGGCGTGCTCTACCCGATCTACCTGATTTTCATTCAGCTCGGAATCCTCGATACGCGGATTGGTTTGATCGTGGTCGTCATGCTGATCAACCTGCCGATTATCGTTTGGATGCTCTATACCTACTTCAAAGAGATCCCCGGCGAGATCCTCGAGGCTTCGCGTATGGACGGGGCTTCTCTGAAGGATGAAATTCTTTACGTGCTTGCGCCGATGGCGGTTCCCGGTATCGCGTCGACACTGCTGCTGAACTTCATTCTGGCGTGGAACGAGGCCTTCTGGACGCTGAATCTGACAGCGGCAAAGGCTGCACCGCTGACCGCCTTTATCGCCAGTTATTCCAGCCCCGAGGGGCTTTTCTTCGCCAAACTCAGCGCGGCATCGACCATGGCAATCGCGCCGATCCTGATCCTCGGTTGGTTCAGTCAAAAACAACTCGTGCGCGGCCTGACCTTCGGCGCCGTGAAGTGAGGAAGATACTATGGGACGTATAACGCTCAAAAAGGTTCAGAAGTCGTTCGGCAGCACAGAAGTCATTCCGCCGCTCGATTTGGAGATCAACGACGGTGAGTTTGTCGTCTTTGTCGGACCGTCCGGTTGCGGGAAATCGACCCTCCTGCGCCTGATCGCGGGCTTGGAGGACACGTCGGGCGGCACGATCGAGATTGACGGCGTGGATGCCACGGGCCTGCCTCCGGCAAAGCGAAGCCTCGCGATGGTTTTTCAAAGTTATGCGCTCTATCCGCATATGTCGGTTCGCAAGAACATCGCTTTCCCGATGAAGATGGCGGGGCTGCCGAAGGCCGAGCAGGAAAAGCGCATTTCGCAGGCGGCTGCCGCGCTTAACCTGACGGATTATCTTGATCGCCGCCCCGGCCAGTTGTCGGGCGGTCAGCGCCAGCGTGTCGCCATTGGCCGTGCCATTGTTCGTGAGCCGTCGGCATTTCTGTTCGACGAGCCGCTCTCGAACCTGGATGCCGCTTTGCGTGTCGGCATGCGGCTGGAGATCAGCGAACTTCACAAACGCCTCGACACCACGATGGTTTACGTGACCCATGATCAGGTCGAAGCGATGACCATGGCCGATAAAATCGTCGTGCTTCAGGCCGGCGTTATCGAACAGGTCGGCAGCCCGCTCGACCTCTATCATACGCCGCGCAACAAATTCGTCGCCGGATTTATCGGTTCCCCGCGCATGAACCTGATCGAGGGTGCAGAGGCCGCCAAGCACAATGTCACCACCATCGGCATTCGCCCCGAGCATATTGCTGTTTCCGGCGAAAGCGGCGATTGGAAAGGGGTGGTCGGCGTTTCCGAACACCTCGGCAGCGACACGTTCTTTCACGTCAAAATCGACGGCTTTGCCGAACCGATCACGGTCCGGGCGGGCGGCAACGTCGATCTGCACTACGGCGATACGATCTATCTGACGCCGCAGGCCGACCTGATACACAAGTTTGACGGCGGCGGGTTGCGCGTTTGATGAATCGGCTTGAGGGCAAATCGGCACTGATCACAGGCGCAGCACGCGGCATCGGCAAAGGATTTGCCGAGGCTTATGTGCGCAACGGTGCGACGGTGGCGATTGCCGACATCAACCTCGGGGCGGCTGAACAGGCCGCTGCCGAGATCGGTGACGGGGCCTATGCGCTCGAACTCGACGTCACGCGCCAGTCCAGCATCGACGAGGCGATGGCATCTGTTATCGCGCGAACGGGAAAGCTCGATATTCTAATCAACAACGCCGCCCTGTTCGATGCGGCGGAAACGGTCGGCATTACCCGTGACAGTTTCGATAAACTCTACGCGGTGAATGTTGCGGGGACCTTGTTTACGATGCAGGCCGCCGCCGTTCAGATGATTAAGCAGGGTCACGGCGGCAAAATTATCAATATGGCCAGTCAGGCCGGACGCCGCGGCGAAAGCCTCGTCCTGGTCTATTGTTCGACGAAGGCGGCTGTTATTTCGATGACCCAATCTGCGGGCCTCAATCTGATCAAGCACGGCATTAATGTAAACGCCATCGCTCCCGGTGTTGTCGACGGCGAACATTGGCAGCATGTCGATTCGATGTTCGCCGCGCTCGAAGGCAAAGCGCCGGGTCAGAAAAAGGCCGAAGTCGAGGCCGGCGTTCCGGCAGGGCGCTTTGCCGTACCGGCTGACCTGACCGGCATGGCGGTTTTCCTCGCGTCATCGGACTCCGACTATATTGTTTCACAGACGTATAACGTCGATGGCGGCCAATGGATGAGTTGAGATGAAGTTATCCAATGCCAACCTGAATGACCTGGC
>CALGNW010000298.1 GCA_937958345.1 uncultured Neomegalonema sp.
AACAAATCGCGCGACATGCCGGTTTCCGACGCGAGGTATCCCATCAGGATAAACAGCGGCACGACGCTAAGATCGTAATTGGCGACCGAGTTGAAAAACAGCGTCTTGAACTGTTTCAGATACGGCGCGAATTTCAGAAAACCCGTGACTTCCGCCAGCGCATAATTCCCGCCGATCCCGACCAGCATCATCGCCAGCGCAACCGGAATACGCAACGCGAGCAGCAAAAACACCGCCCCCAGCCCGACCAGCCCGACAATCTCGCGCTCACCCATGCAGCACACCGTCGGATTTCGCAGGCATCGGATCAAACACCTGCGCCAGCGCAACAACGGCCCAGAGGATCAGCGAGGCTATACCGGGCAGGTAAAACGGCCATTCCTCCCAGCCCAGCACCCGGCTCAGTGCGCCATCGGCTTTTGTTTCCTGCAATCCCGAAACCATCCAATAGGCCAAGAACAGCGCGACCAGGGCCATCAGCACCAGCGACAACCGCTCGATAAATCGGTTGAACCCTGCGGGCGCGTTTTTCAGGAACAGATCGACCGATAAATGCCCGCGCTCGTACTGGCACCAGGGCAAAAACATCGGAATCGCGGCGGCGACGGTCAGGCGCACAAAATCCTCGTATCCGGGCAGGCCGCTGACGGTCCCGCCGAAAAACCGCATGACGTTATCCAGCGCAAACGCGCCGACATTGGTGACGGTGACCGCAACAATCGTCAGCAGCACAACCCCGCCGAGGATCGCCCAAGCCGCAGTCAACTTTTCCAAAACAGCGCGCATATCCCCGCATTTTCCTTCTGTTCCGGCCGTCATATAATGGCCCGCCGCCGTGGGCGACCTTATCGCCTGCACGGGATGATGTCTTGTGTGTTATCGTCGGCGGCGTACCGACCGGATACTCCCGACCGGCCTAAAAGGATAACAGTGAATGCGGCTAAAAACCCTGCTCGTCACGGCATTGGGGCTGTCGGCTCCGGCTGATGATGCTTTTGCGCAATCTCAGGCGTCGGTCTCGGTCAACGGCAAGACGATCCGCGTGCTGGGCGGCTCGTCCCTGAATGTCAGTGCCGTAGACGACCGCGCCGAAGTTTTCGGCAGCGGCATCAGAATGACGTTGGACGGAACGGTGCTGAGCATGGATGGCCGCTCGCTCGATCTCGGCTCGTTCACGCTGATCGAGGTCACGCTGGGCGAGGGTGCGCCGCGCGTCGAGGTTGATGGCCGCCGCATTTTCGACCGGCCCGAAGACGGCGCATCCGCCGCGCCCGAGGACACTTCGGCAAAGGTCGCGCGCGCCGTGGCGTTGTTCACCGGCGACGGCGTGACGGCGAATATCCCCGAGGCTGTCAGCCTGATGACCGAGGCCGCGTCCGAGGGCAATCCCGTGGCCCAGCGCAACCTCGGCCTGCTCTACCGCGACGGCGCGGGGGTGGCGCGCGATGAACGGGCGGCGTTTGAATGGCTGGAAAAGGCGGCGCTCGGCGGTGACAGCATTGCACAGGACGCGCTGGGCGATCTTTATGCCGCCGGTCGCGGAACCGTCCGCAATCTGGAAAAATCTTTCGCGTGGTATCAGGCGTCGGCGGTGCAGGGTAATGCGGGGGCGCAAACCAATCTCGGGTATGCCTACGACTTCGGTGTCGGCACGCCCCCCGATCCGGTACAGGCGGTCCACTGGTATCGGCAGGGCGCGCAGATGGGCGATGCGGCGGGTCAGTTTAACTACGCGCTGAAATTGCTCGATGGCGCGGGCGTGCCGCAGGATCAGCGCGCTGCCGTTGACTGGCTGAACCGCGCCATCGCGCAGGATTACGCGCCGGCCTACAACACGCTCGGGTATGCCTATGATGCGGGCGCAGGCGTGGCGCGCAACCCGGCAGAGGCGGTCCGGCTCTATCGCATCGCTGCGGAGCGCGGTGTCCGCGACGCCCAGACCAACCTTGCCGTTTCGCTGGAACAGGGCAGCGGCACGCCCGCCGATTTGCAGGCCGCGCTGTCATGGTATCAGCGCGCTGCGGCTCAGGGTGATGGCCGCGCCGCCGCCGCCGTCACCCGCCTCAACGCCGCCGGTATCCGCTAAAACCGTTCGGCAAAAGAAAAAGCCCGACCCTGTCAAAAGGGCCGGGCTTTCCAGTATCAGCGTGCTTGCGGTTTATTCAGGCTTGTAGTTTTTCATCGCCGAGCGTGCCCAGCGGACAATCGCATTACCCGGAATGTCCTTGGCCTGAACCTCTTTCACCCAACGCTTGACGATTTCCTCGCCCATCTCGGCGATGTTTGCGGTGGCCTCCGCGTCAAGACGGATGATTTCCCCGCCCGAGCTGTATTGCAGGCTTTTGCCGGTTTTTTCGGCTTCGTCCCAGACTTTGCCCATGGCCACCGCAAAATCGCGGCCCGAGGCGTCATCGACGATCTTTTTCAGATCATCCGGCAGCGACGCATAGCTGTCCTTGTTCATCGCATAAAGAAAGACCGACGTCCCGAAGCGTTCTTTGTTGCGGCCCTCGATCGACATCCGCGTCAGTTCATGCACCTTCAGCGGAGCGACAATCTCAAACGGAATAAACGCCCCGTCGACGGTTCCCTTGGCCAGTGCCTGCGGCAGCGCGGGCACGGGCATGCCGACAGGTTCCGCGCCCATGGCTTCGATCAGCCACGCGCCGGTCCGCGACGGCGTGCGCAGCTTCATTCCCTCAAAACTTGTAGTCCCGTACAGGTCCAGCGGCTCGACCAGATGCAGGGCATTGCCGGCATGGGCATGAACGAGCAAAGGATGAATGTCCGTGAAATCATCCCGGATCAGGTCCATCGAGTATTGGATCGCGAGGTTGGTCTGCGTGGCCGACCCGACATGGACCGAGGGCAGTTCGAACACTTCGGTGCGCGGGAAAACGCCGGGTGTATATCCGATCACGGTCCAGACAATGTCCGCCGACCCGTCGCGGACCTGCCGGTAAAGCTCGGGTGGTTTCCCGCCCATCGACATGGCCGGAAAGATTTCAAATTTAATGCGCCCTTCCGATGCCTCTTCAATCTGTTTGACCCAAGGCTCGATCATCTTGGTTTGGGTCGTGGCTTTCGGGCTCAGAAAATGGTGGATCGTAAAGGTGAATTCAGGGTCCGCGGCCTTCGCGCCGACCGTTGTTGCCAGTGCCATCATTCCCGACAGCGCCAAAGCACCCAGTTTCGTCCCAAATCTCATCGTATTTTCCTCTCCCAAGGGTTACTCGCGAATCGCAAGAAGCACCGGTAAACACCGTACTGCGGATAACTTAGGCGTATCGCGTCAATTCGCCAAGGCTGCGAGAATGCGGGCCCAGCTGCGTGCGCCGCGTTGAAAGCTTTGCAGGTCGTATTTCTCGTTCGGCGAATGAATCCGGTCATCTTTCAGGCCGTAACCGACCAGCAGACAATCCATACCGAGCAGGTCTTTGAACTGACCGACGACGGGAATTGATCCGCCCATCCCGATCACGGCGGCCTCGATACCCCATTCGTCCGTCAGCGCGGTCTTCGCCTTTTGGATCACGGGATTGTCAGAGGACAGCGAGATGCCGCCCGACCCGCCATGCGGGTGGTACTCGACAGTACAATCGGGCGGCAGGCAGCTTTCGACATAGGCCCGCAGATTCGTGCGAATCTTGTCAGGGTCCTGATCGCCCACAAGGCGACAGCTTATTTTGGCGGATGCCTGCGCGGGCAGCACCGTTTTGAACCCGTCGCCGGTGTACCCGCCGGTAATGCCGTTAAACTCGCAGGTCGGACGCGCCCAGATCATTTCCAGCGCCGAGCGGTCCTGCTCTCCGGCAGGATGCGACAGGCCGACACCGCCGAGGAAGTCTTCGGTCGAAAAACCAAGCGTCTCCCACTGGGCCTTAACCTCGTCCGGCGTCTCGATCACGCCGTCGTAAAAATCAGGAATGGTAATGCGGCCCGTGTCGTCATGCAGACCGGCGAGAATTTTGGTCAGAACCCGGATCGGATTGGCCGCAGGGCCGCCGAATGTGCCGGAATGCAGATCCATGTCTGCGGCTTTGACGGTGATCTCCTCACCGACCAGCCCGCGCAGCCCGATACAGATGGCGGGCCGCGTCGGGCTCCACATCTCGGTGTCGCAGACCAGCGCGGCATCGGCCTTCAGCTCGTCACCGTGATCGGACAGATATCCGGGCAGGCTGGGCGAACCGCTTTCCTCCTCGCCCTCAAGAAACACCGTGATCCGGCAGGGCAGTTTGCCGGTTTCGGCCTTCCACGCGCGGCAGGCCTCGACAAAGGTCATCAACTGGCCCTTGTCGTCCTGCGCCCCGCGCGCAACGATCATTTTCGACCCGTCATCGCGGGTGACAAGCTGCGGGTCAAAGGGATCGGTTGTCCACAGGTCCAGCGGGTCAACCGGCTGGACATCATAATGTCCGTAAAACAGGAAATGCGGCGCATCGGCCCCTGCGCTGTCATTATGCCCGACCACCATCGGATGACCCGGCGTATCGCGCAGGCTGGCGTCGAAACCGATTCCGCGCAGGTCCGCGGCCATATGCTCGGCGGCCTTGCGGCATTCGTCCTTATAGGCCGGATCGGTCGAAATTGACGGGATCCGCAACAGCGTGATCAACCGGTCAAGGGCCGGGCCCTGATCGGCGTCGAGGTGAGACAGAACGGCATCGAGGTCGGACATGGGGTTCTCCGCTTGCTTTGCTGGGTTCCGAAATAGACTATTCCGGCAAAAAGGGGGAGAGATGAAACACCTGCTCTATTCGATTACAGAACCCGTGGTCTGCGCCAAATGCGCGGATGAATTCGCGGCGGGCGGCACGGGGTCGCACACGCTGCAATCCTATATTCGGGTGGATGTCGGCTTTTCGACGCGCGGCATGCAGGTCTGGTGTCAGCGCCACGCGGTCAACGTCGTGCATATCGACTTCGAGGACGCCCGCCCGAACGCCGATTTCCGCTGTCTGGAGCGCAAAGTAAATTGAGCCTCCGCCGCGCCGCCGTTCAGCGTCTAGGCCAGCACAGTCCGCTCGATAAACCAATACGCCCCGATACAGGCGATAACCAGTGACGCGGGAATCGTGATCCGGCTGCGATACCAGTCCTTGTGGCCGAACCACAGCCCCACGGCGAGGAAGCAAGCGGCAATCACCGTCAACTGGCCCAACTCGACCCCGACGTTAAAGCTCAGCAGCGCGACGAAAAACTGCCCTTGGGGCATGCCGATCTCGCCCAGCACACCGGCAAATCCCAGCCCGTGCAGCAATCCGAATCCGAAGACGACAAAGGGCCGCCACGCTGCCATTTTGTCGGAAAAGATATTTTCGATGCAGACATAGACGATGGATGCGGCGATCAGCGGTTCGACAATCGCGGGCGAAATGCTGACCACACCGGTAATCCCCAGCGCCAGCGTCACGGTATGGGCGAGGGTAAAGCTGGTCACTTGCCACAGCAGAGGACGCAGCCTTGTGCTCAGCAGAAACAACCCGACGACAAACAGAATGTGGTCCAGACCTTTGGGCAGGATATGCGTGTATCCCAGCACGAGATAGTCACCAATGACCTGCGCCGCCGTGGGCGCAACCGCGCCCGTCACCGGAATCGGATCGCTCAATTTCCCCTCGGTCAGATAAACGGAATAGGGCGCTTTCTCTGTCTCTCCCGGTGCGCGCAGGATCAACGCCCCCAGCGCGGCATCCCATCCGAACGTGACCGGCCCTGCGGTTGGGGCGAGCGGCGCGCTCAGGGTTAAGACCGACTCGCGGGCCAAATCGGTATCCCCGACGGGCGGAATATCAACGGCCAGCACATCAGGAACAACCGGCGTCTCGCCCGCCTTTAATGTCAGCCGGGACAGAAACTCCGGTTCAAAGGCGTCAAAGGCCGCACGCACTGCCTCCGGCCCGCTTGCCCGCAGATTTTCGTACATATCGGCTTGGGGCGCGTCTTCGGTATCCTCGTGCTCCGGCCCGATCCCCGACAGCGCCGCCTCCAAATTCAACGCGATCGACAGTGTGACCTGCCCGTCCGTCATCGTCATATCCGCAATGGCGGGCCGCATTTCATGGGCACGGGCGGGCAGGGCGAGCAGGCACAGGCCGATGAAAAACAGCCTTGTTCGGGCCATACGAAAGAAAGAAGATAGCGCCATAGCTCTCATGGTCCCCAGAGGAATTCCCGAATGTCCTACCTTCGTTTCGTGCAATCGGCCAGTCTGGTTTTCGCCCTCGGGCTTGGTCCGGCGAGCGCGCATGAATTCTGGATCGAACCGCTCGATTTCACCGTAAAACCGGGCGGGGCCATCGCGGCACATAACCGCATCGGCCAAATGCTCAAGGGCGATATCGACCCCTATATCTCTTCGACGTTCGAGCGGTTTACGCTCACCGACGCCGATGGGACACGGCCCGTCAAAGGCAATCTCGGCGACCGGCCTGCGTTGAAAATGAAGCCGGAGCGCGACGGCCTGCACATCGCCGCCTACCAGTCCACCCCCTCCACGCTGCGCTACAGCGCGTTCGGAAAATTCGAAAAGTTCGTAACGAAAGAGGGGTTGGCGTGGGTTCTGGATGCCCATGAACAGCGCGGACTGCCGGACACCAAATTCCGCGAATCCTACACCCGCTTTGCGAAGTCGCTTGTTGCGGTGGGCGCGGGGGCGGGGGCCGATACCGCTCTGGGATTGCGCATCGAACTTGTCGCGCTGACGAACCCCTATACCGAAGACGGGCCGGTCCGCGTTCAGCTTCTTTTCGAGGGCGAACCGGCACCGGACATTCAGATCGCCGCTTTCCGGCGCGATGCCGACGGCGCGATCACCCGCGAGGTGACACGCACAGACGCGGAAGGGCGGGCGACGATTCCGCGACAGGATGCGGAGACGACATTACTCAGCGCGGTTCACATGGTTGAACCCGGCGCGGGGCTGGTCAAACGCAAGGGCGTTGTCTGGCACAGTCTTTGGGCATCGCTCACATATGGCGCTGCCCCCTAGAGAACGGCGGACTTACACTGTCAGCCGTGTTCTAACCTCACCGACCCAGTGGTGGTTGGTCAGAAATTGCGCGACATCCGCCATAGATGTCCCCTCGCCCGCGGCGTCCAGTTGCTGGCGCGTTGCGGCGATGACAGGATTGTTCGCCGCATCGGGCAGCTTTTCCGCCTGAATCATCGCGATGAACATGCCGTTCTGGTTCGCCCGCATAAAATCAGGATCCTCGGTCGAGGCAAAAACCATCGACTGTTCGCTGATCCCCTTACCCTTCATGCCGGATAATTCGCCCAGACACTCGACCACGACACGGCCCTTGTCCGCCACGCTCAAAGCGTCTCCGCCGAACACCGACATAAAGGCGTTGATCTGGCCCATCAGGTATCCGAGCACATACGAATCCTGCCAGAAACCGGTCGGAACACCGTGCTGATTTTCGACCAGCGAAACAGCCTCGCGCGTCGCTTTGCTGATTTCGGTTGCGAGGGTTTTGTTTTTATTCGATCCGAACATCGTGGTTTACTCCGCAGCTGTTTTTGCTGCCTTCATCGGCATTACAACAAGTTCATGCGCGATGCTCGAAAGCGCCGCTCCGCCGGTTTCCTCCCAGATACGGGTATCGGTCGCGGCCTTGTTCAGATTTTCCGTCGATGCCTGCATGAACACGATCTCCGAAAAGAACCGGCTTGCATCGGTCTGCAGACGCGTTTCGATCTTATCCAGATCGTCGGCGGTTTTCAGTTTATCAGCGCGCGAAATAGCGAGGATCGACCGCTCGCGCGTGTGATACGGCAGCCCTTCGACCAGCGCCTGTTCGGACAGCCGCCATGCCTGCGACGCGATTGTCACCCAGATGATCAAATCCGCATCGGCGATCATGTCGAGGTTCCGCTTGGAAATTCCGCCATCGTGATGGAACGGAACCTCGACGATCTCGACCCCCTGCAAATCGCCCAACGGCATCCGCAGATGAACGGTTTCGAGCAGATCGTTTTCCAGCACTTCGTTCAGCGACGAAGGTTGAAAGGAACGCCCGGTGCGATCCTCTGTACCGATCGACGGCTGGGGAGCGTGGGCGATCTTGATGATCGGACGCGCGATCAGACCCGGATTGCAGGGCAGAATCGGCAGCCGCAACAGCGCATTGACCACGCTCGATTTGCCGCTTTCGAATTCACCGGCGACGACGATACGCCACGCACCCGAACGCTTGGTGCGGGGTGAGTCGATTTCATCGACCAGGTCTTGAAGAGAAAAATTCTGTTTCATCCCGGCTTTCCGTTAAGCGGCTTGCTGATCGCGTTCGGTCGAAAGCGACCCTTCCTTCGAGGCGATTACCTGAAGGCGGTTGTCGATGACTTCTATGTCGTTGTGCAGGCGGTTCAGAACCTTCGTTTTGGCCGCGTCGTCGTTCTCGCCCTTCAGCAGTTTGTGATCCTCGCGCAGGCGCACAATCCTGTCATTCAGCGATTGCTCGACAATCTGCGCAACCAGATTCAAACGGCTTTTTCCCGCCAGTGCCCGCTCGGTCATTGTGTTGGTAAAGGCTTCGACCATCTTATTGGTTGCGGGCCTGACCTCGGCAGAGGCAACACGGCGAAAGGCTTCGACGGTCTTGTCCAGATTGATCTTCTTTTTCCAGAACATCAGCCCGCGTCTGGGAACCAGATCAAACGACAGGGTTTTACGCGACGTTGCAAAGGTCACCGCGACACTTTCACCCGGCAGGCCCGACATGGAAATCTGTGCGCCCAGGCCGTTGGTCGCGCGGTTCGCAATGGCAATGGCGTCTTCGAGGGCGCGGTCCAGAATACGGTCGAGATTGCCGCGTGTTTTGCCATAGCTGTTGCGCAACCTGTCTTCCATGGCGACACGCAGCGGCAGCAAATCAACCTCGCCCTGCTCGGCGTCCGGTCCATCGCGCAGGAATTGGTCGATAACGCCGCGCTGGGTTTTGATGAACTTCGACGTTTCGCCGTCCATCTGCTGCTGGATCGAAACCCAGCTTGTGTTGACCGTCTCGTCGATGTTCTGATCGGCGTCTTCAATCAACTCGGCCAGCGCCGTATATGTCTCGGCCAGCAAAGTCATCTCGTCTTCCAACTGCTCGCGGAATTCGACAATTTTGCCCGACCCGTAAACCTCGATCTGGTTTTGCAGTTCATGGCGCTGACGACCGGCCAGCGATTTCAGGGCGGCAACCTGCGCAGCCGTTTCCATCGCGACACTATCAAGCAGGCGCGCGCCTGCGCCGTTGTCGATGGCGTTCGACAACGCCTTTTCGATTTCGGGCAGCCCCGAAGCCACCATCAGTTTTTCGCGCAGGGACTGCGGAACCTCGGTGCGGTTCGCACCATTGAATTCGTCAACCTTCGAAACGCGGATCAGCTTGCGCAATTCCGCATCGGCCAGATCGTCATTCATTGCCGCCTCGGCCCAATGCGCACTGCCGAAGATAATCTTGAAGTTCGAATCCGGAACCGCCTTGGCGATCCGCGCACTCACATCCTTGGCAACGCGCTTCACCCGCTCTTGTGCATTTTCCAGCTCGTCAACGCGGTTGATATAGATGATGACGTCCTTGTCGCCCTGCATCGACAGCATGCGGATCAAGGCGACATCCACCTCGGTCAACGCCTGATGTGCCGACAGCATGACGAGGAAGATATCCGACTGATCGAGGCTCTGGCACGTGAACTCGTCGCGCACCAGAAACGGATCGTTCACACCGGGCGTATCGGTGATGATGGTCGGGCCTGCGTAGCGGTCCGATTGCATAAACAGATGGGCGACCTTGGTAATCGAAGAATACCGCCCGATGCTGTCCTCGGCATCAATCTGCTTCGAACCCGCCCCGGCACAGACATAGCTTTCCAGCAATTCGCCTGACAGCAGATCGTAATCGTGTTGCTTGCCCAGCAGCTTGACGTAAGACGGCCCCAGACGCTTCGCGGCATGGGCGCGCATTTCTTCAGTTTGCGAGCGCAGGATTTCGGGATCAAAACCGGGCAGGAATTTCTTGGCGGCCTCGCGCAGGTTCGGGTCGCCGTTGATGATGCGGTCCCACGATTGTTCGTCAAAAAATTCAAAGCGCGCACCCGACTTCGGATCATCGGGAATGTTCAGCCGCATGTTGGTCACGACCGATGTCCACGGGTTCACGTCGGCTGGCAAAAAACCCAGCTTGCCGACCAGCGCGTTCAGAGTCGACGACTTGCCCGCCTTAACCTGACCAATCGCGGCGATCCGCGCGGTCCAGCCATCGAGTCGTTTCAGTTGCTTGTCAAAGGCGGCGACAAATTCGCCTGTCGATGCGTCACGAAGATCCGTAAGAACCTGCCGCAGTGCCACGAGCCGTTGATGATGTGCGAGACCGATTTGCATTATGCCCCTGTCCGTTTCTTGTTGTTTTGCGCGCGCTCAGACTGTTTCGTCATAGATGGCCGCGCAGGGATTCCAACCGTGCTGCAATCGCGTCAAACGATGCCGCGTCTTCCGACACAATGATCGCGCCCTCGCCGTCCAGCCAGACAGATGCAAGCGCGCGGGGTGTATCGCCGGACAGGACGGCAAATTTAACGTCCGTCTCCCGCCCGGCTACACTTTGGATGGTCGCCGCCACTTGCTGCTGCAACCAATCTTCCGTCACGGTATACCCTGCCGGAATGTCGACCGCAGTGGTCGCTCCGAACCGCGCGCGGGCGCAGGTATCGAAAGCGTCATAGACCTTTTGGACTTCGTCGCCCGCCGGGATGCGCTGTTGAGATTTTTCAACATCCGCGACCAGCTTTGATGCCGGATACCCGCGCGCCGTGCTGCCCAGAGGATCGCTCACCAATGCCTGCTCGATCTGAACCGGCCCTTTTCCGGTCACCTTGACCAGCGCCGATGCGAAAGGAAGCCCAAAGCCGTCGTAGTCTGATGTACAGGCCGTTTCCAGAAAGCCTTCGCTGTGCTGCCACATCTCTGCGGGATGCACTTCGGCGACCTTCAGAACGCGCTTGTTCTTGGCAATCACGGACAGCCGCGATCCGTTCTCGGCCCGCACGGTAATCCGCCGGATCAGGATCGTATCGCAGAGAGCAGTCTGAAATGCTGCGGCGGCATCTTCCGCCGAATGCTGGATTTTTTCGGGGGGCGGCGCGCGCCCTTCCAGTGTGTCAACGACACCATCGAAAATTGCAGATAACGCACGCATCGACTACGCAGCCTCCGCTTCAGTTGCAACGTTGAAGATACCGGCGGACGCCCGCGCCAGATCGGCCTGGTCGGGCATCTTGGCAAAGGCGCAAACCAGCGCCTCTTCGTTTGTATGAACCGACTTGACGACGCCGATAATTTCTTCTTTTCCGACATAAAACAGCGTCAGCATATCGCCGCCTGCGACCAGTGCGGGCAGGGACGATGCCAAGGCGCCGTTCAGCTCGGTCACCGCAGAGGTGGCCAGATGCTCCAGACGGTCATGGCTGATATTGACTTCGCTGCTTTTGGCGAGGACCAACCCTGTTTCAAGGTCAACCAGCATCGCGAACTCGCAGCCGCCGACAGTGGTGCGCAGGCCGTCAATGGCGTTCTGGGTGCGCTGACGTAAACTTAATGCCATGGCTTAGCTCGCTACTTTCATCGAGGCCTGCTGCCGCAAGGTCGCAATTTCGGTATCCATCTGTTCGAGGAACATATCGAAGGCAAGAGCGTAGGCATCGGGATCATCCGAGGGGATTGCGCTTGCCATCTGCGTCCACAACACAGTCGCATACCCGCTGCCGATCGCGACCGGCTCCGGTGCTTCTTCGGGCTCTTTTTCGGGTTCTTCTTCCGGCTCGTCGTCGTTGACCTCGGCGGTCAGTGCGGCCAGCACATCGTCGGTGTCGTCCGAAGCATCGTACTCTGCCTCTAACGCTGCCAACGCGGCGAGATCACCCTCAGCGTCTTCATTCAACAGTGAATCCAAGTCTGCGTCCGGGTCTGTTGCTTCCACGGCATCGGCTTTCTGTAACTCGGTTGCAGGGGCGTCGCCCGGAATGACCGCGCCGGTATCGGGCAAATTTGCGTGCGCGACGGCAGACGCGGTTGCCGTATCGGTGTTGGATGAACCCCCGACGCTATTGCAAAGCGATCTAAGATCCTCAAGCACGGCACTGATGTTGTCGACATCAAGCAGCGACGCCATATGAATGTGGCTGAAAGAGCCGCCGGCCTCGCGCCGAATGCGGCGGAGGATTTTCTCGCGATCAGATTCAGAGTTGATTTTGTCCGCGCGGGTCAGCAACAGGATACTGCGGGCGCGCACAGATTCGGGCACTTCCTGCCACGCGGCAAGCTCGCTTTGCCGCCACGCCTGCGTCGATGACGAACACCAGATTGCGACATCGGCGAGTTTCGCAACCCGCTCCCATGCTTCGGCTGCAATGTTCGGATCGGAGTTCCCCGGCGTGTCGATCAGATCGCACAACTTCAGCGCGGGCGCTTCGATAAAGACGCGGATATAGGCCGTGTCGGTCACTGAAATCTGGCTCGGGTCCGTCGGATCAACGGGATGGCTGTTGCCGTCAAGATCGACGCGGTACGCGGGATCTGTACCGTAAGACATCCAAACGGGCGGCATCTGCGTTGCCGTAATCTGCGTGCGCAGGCTGCTCTGACCTGTCAGCAGATTGATCAGCGTCGATTTTCCGGCACTGAATTCACCGAGGACGACGACCCGCGCACGGCGCGCTTCACCGCTGCCGGACGCGTTCTCTGGGGCATTGGATGGTGTCATATATAAATCCTCAGGCCGCGAGAGAGTCGATGAGCTTGCGGGTCTCATTCAGCGTCTCTTCCTTATCGGAGGCGGGCGATTCCTCGTCTGCCGGTGCTTCCGAAGAAACCGAGTCCGCCAAGGACAGCAGGGCTTCCCGCTGTGTCTTTAAAAATTCCGTCAGGATGTCGGCGTTCTCTTTGCAAAGCCCCGGCGCCATCACGTCGGAAAGTTCATCGATGATTGACGTGGTTTCTTTCAGCACCAGCTCGGAATAACGTTCGGTCGCCGCGTTCGCGCCGCGAAAACCCAGCCACCATTTTTTCCACCATGAAACATTCAGGTCGAGCGCAATGGTTTGTCCAACCGTTGTCGGTGGCAACAGACGGGCATTTGCGGGCGGCTTCAAAGTTACCTTTCCGGCCTCGACGCCGAAAACATCCGTGTAAATATCTTCGATGGCACGGCACGCATCATGGAAGACGTCTTGGGTCGATTTCTCGATTGCCGCGCCGAAACCGTTATAGGCCGAGCGCAGCATCATACGCAGACCCGCAGGATTATACTGCCAGACCTCGTCGGTTCCGTGTGCTTCGATATGCGACAACAACGCCTCGACCGCACGGTCCGCAAAAATCGTCTGTGACCGGGTCAGGCGTTCCGACAACTCGTCCCGTGCAAACGCACCGGCATCGTTCAGCGCATTTCCGTGACGCTTTTCAATGTCATCGAGCTTTGCATTCAGGGCATCGCGGTCGATATCAGATATTGTCGTGCTGTCGCGGCGCAAACCGATCTCGGTATCTGCGGTCTCGATTGATGTCAGCAGATTGCTGATTTCGTCGCGCACTTCATCCAGCATCGCTTTGCCGGGACCGTTAACAACACGGTCGGCGATGCACCGGTGCAGAGCGGGCACGCCGGACAGGTTCCAGGCAAGGTCGCGGACGCCGTTATATCCGGTCATAAAGTCATCGCACAGATCGCTTTCCGCCCAGCGTTCCATCGCTTTGCTCGACGCGGCGGGCATGTCATCCAGCGAGTCCGACAGCGCATGCAGGGCCCAGTAGGCACTGCCGAAAACGATCTGTACGTCTTCGGCTACGTCCTGTTTTTTCAGTGTTTGACGAAAGTTCTTTTCGATCTCGGGAATTTCGCTGACCGGATCGTCCAGCTCGTCAATGCGGTTCACGAACAGCACAACCTCGCGCGCATCGACATTCGCAATCAGCCTCAGCAGCGCCATGTCCATCGTCGATAGCGCCTGATGAGCCGACAGCACGACAATGCACAGACGCGAATCACGGATCGAGTTGATCGTGATTTGCTCGCGCATCATAAAGGTGTCGTTGACGCCCGGTGTATCCCGCAGGCAAAGCCCCGACGGATAGCCCGGCAGATCAAGATACAGGTTGGCGAGTTTCGTGATATCGGCGAACCGGCCCCGCGATGTATCCTCGTCGTCTTCCCAGCCGCCGTAACAGACATAACGGTCGATCAGATCTTTATCGATCATGTCATAGCTGTGGCTGGTTCCCAGCAGCAGTTCGAATTTTTTGCCGAGGCGCGCACGGCTTTTTTCGCGCATCGCAACGACCTGTGCGCGGATTTCGTCTTTCTCGTTCCCGAAACCGGCACGCTGTGCAAGTTCGCCAAGCCGCCCGCCGGTGCTGACCAGACGGTCCCATTCTTCCTCGTCGAAGAAACTGAACAGGGCGCGCGTGCCTTCGGGGCGGCGGCGTGAGTTCAGATGCAGGCTCGTGACCACGGATGTCCACGGGTTTACGTCCGAAGGCAGCAGGTCGGTTTGCCCGACCATGGCATTGATGAGGGCGGTTTTACCGGCCTTGATCTGACCGATCAGCGTGATCGTCGGTTCGAACGAATCGATCTTGTTGGCAATTTTGTCCGCTTGTTTTCCCGCGTCGTCACCGCCGACATCGCCGATGCGATCCAACGCAGACTTGACGTCGTCAAAAGAGCGCCAAAGCGCATTCAAGCCCTCAAGGCCTTCAGGTGCGATTGCCGGTGAGGATACGGAAGAGCTCATTCGGGGACTTTCTCAGCGTGAATATGCCGGGGCGTGGTAAAAAATGATCGCTAGCGGCTGGCGGATACTTTCGCAGAATCAAGAATATTTCGTGTATCGTCCGCGTTTTCCGGTGGCAGGCGCATCCAGGTATCCATGGTGATCTGCTTTATGATCTCGGCGGCCTGCAGGGCGGCGCTTTCGTCTTTTTCATAGGCCAGAAGGCCGATTACCTCGGATCCCTCGGCCAGTTGGGCGGCCATCAGGTCGCCATCGCGCGCCAGCTCGACCGTTCCGTCAAACGCCGTTTTTAACTCTGTCAGCAGGCGTTCAACCTGTTCAAACAACGGCTCAAAATTGCCCGTGTCACACGATGCCAGCGCCGCCTTGCAGCGTTTGTTACCCTCGACCAGCAAGTTCAGCGTCCGCGCGCGGGGCGTTGCGGCCTCGGTTTGCGCCGGTGCGGTGGATGTTGGCGCGGTCAATGGTGCAACCGGAACCACTTCGACTTCGCCGATGGGAATAATATCAATTTCGGCGCGCAGCACGCGGGCCTCTTCGATCAGCCCTTGCTGACCCGCCTGAACCAGCGACATCACGTCGTTCAGGATTGCCTGACCGCCACTGCCCGAAAACCGCTCGGGATTAGCAACCTTGCCGCCCTGTACTGCGGATTTGGCCTCATCGACCGCGATTTTTGTCGAAATCTTGAATTCGCCTGTGACGAATTCCAGCTTTTTAGCGAGCGCCTCGTTTGAGGCGTCGGTCGTTAACCGCTCGGCATTGGTTAACGCAAGAATACTGCGTTCCTTCAGGGTATCCGGGACCGTAAACCACAACCGCCGCTCTTGGGGAATCCAGCTGCTCGTCGCGTCTGAACACCAGATGATCACTTCGGTATTGTCCAGCAGCTTTACCAGATAACCGGCGCGGTTATCATCGCCGTCATAGGCCGGCAGGATCGTGAAATCGATTTCCGCAAAGATCGCATGCGGCAGTTGCAGGCGGATGGTGTCCGGCTTTTTACCCGCCAGCGCCAGCGAAACGGCAACCCCCGGATAGCTTTTTTCGATGTCGCCAAAGACTGCATCGGTCTGCGCTGTCTTGCCATAGCGGACCTCGATGGCCGGACAGGACATGGCTTCTTCGGTCGATGAGAACAGTTGCTCGCCGGTGATGAATTCTCCGACGCCGCGATGGTTCGCGCCGGACAGGCCCGCAACGACAACCTTGGTCGGGTGGCCGAGGCGCTCGACCGTATCTTGCAGGCGCGTCACCAGATCAGCGTCGAGCTTGTCGAGCGATTTGCCCATCATGCTGCAAAACGAGTTAAGGCGCTTCCGCAGTTTTTGCTTTTCGCTCAGCTTCATGAAAAGCCTTTCAAAGGCACAGCGAGGCAACCGGCTCGCAAACGTAAAAATCAGTGGGCAGTCCGCAGTCAGACAAGGTCGCGATATCCTGATTTTTAGCCAAGATGGTCTGTATTTTTCGTTAAGGGACGCTCATAGAATGGTTGAAAGTTCGCACACCTGAAATTCCGATCCATAAATACGGCGGCGCGATCTGTGAGCGGTCATCATTATGGACAGTGTCAAAAATAGTTTTTGCTAATTTCAGAAATTCGGACCGGATTTCATCCGATTTTTACTAACCATGGGTCATTCCTTTCCTGAGTATGGAAAGAGGACCCCTCCAATGATCGAACCGATGTCGGCGCTATCTGGCGCCACTCTCTGGATGACCATCGCGGCCTTTATGGTTTTCCTGATGCAGGCAGGGTTCCTGCTTATCGAAGCCGGCACGTGCCGTTCGAAAAACTCGACCAACGTCGCCCAGAAAAACGTGTCGGATATGATTATCTGCATGTTTTGTTATTCGCTGGTCGGCTTCGGACTGATGTTCGGCGCGTCGTCGAACGGCATTTTCGGGTGGGGCAGTTTGAAAGAGACGCTGGTCGACAATGATCAGTGGCCGGTTCAGCTGATTTTCAACCTCGCGTTCTGTTCGGTTGTTGCGACGATTGTTTCGGGCGCTGTGGCCGAGCGTATGCGCATCGGTGCATACTTCCTCAGCACCATCGCGGTTGCGACGCTGGTTTATCCGGTCTTCGGGCACATGGCCTGGGGCAATGCCATCATCACGTCGAACGAACCGCTGTTGGCGTCGATAGGCTTTATCGACCACGCGGGCGGCATCACCATTCACGCCCTTGGCGCGTTTTATGCCCTTGCCGCGTGTATCGTTCTCGGCGCGCGTCAGGGACGTTTTGATCGGAACGGCAACGTTCTGCCGATCACCGGATCGAGCTATGTTCTCGCGCTCTCGGGTGGTCTGATCCTTTTCGTGACGTGGATTCCCTTTAACACGGGTTCGATGGTTCCGGGTTCTCAGGCATTTTCCGATGCTGCGCTCAACACCATTCTGGCCGGTGCGGCCGGTGGTATCGGCGGTAAGATTATCGGCTTTTATCTGAACGACAGAACTTTCGATCCGATGGCATCAACCAACGGCCTTCTTGCCGGTCTGGTGGGTATTACTGCGGCGGCTCCCTTTGTTGATATGTACGGCGCGACGACCATCGGCTTTGGCGCGGGTATCATCGGTATCGGTGCGAACCATATCCTGCTCTACAGGTTCAAGATCGACGATCCGGTTGGCGTTGTCGGCGTTCACGGTGTAGCCGGCGTCTTTGGCGGCATCATCTTCCCGCTTTTTGCGGTGACCGAGCTGCCGCTCTCGACGGGCGCGCAAATCGGTGCGCAGGCAATCGGCAGCGTTGCTGCGGTTGTCTGGGCCTTCATCACCGGCTTTATTGTTCTCTCGATCCTCAAGAAATTCGACATCCTGCGCGTTTCGGCTGCGCAAGAGCACCTGGGCCTCAACTTCGGCGAACACCTGCCGGGCGTTACTGCCGATCACCTGAAGGCGGCGTTCGACGTTTCCAAACCCGCGACAGGATCGCTGCTTGCGGCGTCGGCTAAAAAGCCTGCTGCTGGTGGTGCTGCCGCCGCTGCGATGATGATGCCTTCGGACATGATGCCATCGGGCGAAGTCGGCTTCGCGCTGACGAAAATGACCGACGCGCACGCCGCGAAGGCCGAGGAGCTGTCCGCGACTCTGTCGGTCTTCGAGACCGCATTGGAGAGCATGGCCGACGGCATGCTGATCTTTAACGGCGACAACGAAGTCGTTCAGGTGAACAGCGCGTTCAAAAATGCCATGGCATCGCTGCGTGTTTCCGTGCGCATCGGCATGACCCGCGACGAGTTCACCGAAAGCCTCTTCAAGTCCGGTGCATTCAATCCGGACGATCTGAGCATCGAAGAATGGCTCCGTTCAGGCGTTGCTCCGAATGCGGGCGATGTTGCGCGTGACGAGAAAATTTCGACACCTTCGGGTCAGCACTTTATCCAGCGCATGATGCCGACCGCCGATGGCGGTCAGGTCATCAGTCTTACCGATGTCAGCGAGATCCAGACGGCACTGACGGCTGCGGAAGCGGCACAGACGGCCAAGTCGGAATTCCTTGCCAACATGAGTCACGAAATCCGCACGCCGATGAACGGTATCATCGGCATGACCGAACTGCTCGGGAACTCGGATCTCGGACCGCGCGAAACCCATTTCGTCGATACGATTTCGAAGTGCGGCACGGCGCTGATGAAAATTATCAACGACATTCTCGATTACTCGAAGATCGAGGCAGGGCAGGCGAAAATCGACAATGCGCCGTTCCTGCTGCGTGAAAGCATCGAGGATGTGACGACGCTGCTGGCCAGCTCGGCTGCGGCCAAAGATATCGACCTGCTGCTCCGCTATCGTCCGGACTTGCCGTCGACGTATGACGGTGACATTGGCCGGGTCCGTCAGGTGATGACGAACCTGATCGGTAACGCAATCAAGTTCACCGAGTCGGGCCACGTCCTGATTGACGTCTCGGGTGATGTGAAGGGCGGCGTTGCCGACCTGACGATCCGTGTCGAAGATACCGGCATCGGTATCCCGGAAAACCAGCTTGGCAGTGTGTTCGAAAAATTCCGTCAGGTTGACGGCTCCAACACCCGCAAATACGAGGGCACGGGCCTCGGACTCAGCATCTCGTCCAGCCTTGTCGAGCTGATGGACGGCGAAATTTCGGTCGAGAGTGTTGTCGGAGAGGGAAGCACCTTCACCGTGAAACTGTCGCTCGCCGTCGCTGAAGAGTTGCGTAAATCCAAGCCTGCGCCGGTCGAGATTATCGGATCGAAGATCCTCATCATCGATGATAACGCGGTCAACCGTGATATCCTGACCGAGCAGGTCAGCCATTGGAAGTGTCAGAGCGCGGCTGTAGACAGTGCCGAAAAGGGCCTGTCGGTGCTCCGCAAAGCGCGTGCAAAAGGCGTCGGTATCGATCTGGTGATCGTGGACTTCCAGATGCCGAATATGACCGGCGAAGGATTCTACGACGAACTTCGCGCGGATAAATCCATTGCCGACATTCCGGTCCTGATGCTGACCTCGATCAGCGAAGACGCCATGGCACGCCGGATGCTCGATAACGGTCTGAGCGGTATTCTGATCAAACCGGCACGGTCGTCGCAACTGCTCGACACGATTGCGACCTGTCTGCAAAAGGCGCAGTCGGAAATGTCGGAACTTGAGCTGGAGGCCGAGCTGGAGGAGGAATGGGTCGAACCCGTTTCGACACTGCCCGCACCGAAGGTGACGGCGGCCAATGCCGATACCCCGTCTGCCCCGGCGGCCTTTGACGCGCCTGAGCAAACCGAGGTTTACGAGCTGGACGCGGTCGAAAGCGTGGCGGATACCGGGGGCGATATCCTCGACATCCTTGTGGCCGAGGACAACGAAACCAACCAGAACTATATCGAGTATATTCTCGATGATGTTGACGTTGAATTCGCGATTGTACCGGATGGCCTTGCCGCCGTTCACGCATGGCAGGAACGCGCGCCGCGCATCATCTTCATGGACATCTCGATGCCGGAGATGAACGGCCATGAGGCGACGAAGCGCATCCGCGAACTTGAAGCCGAAACCGGCAAGGGGCGCACGCCAATCATCGCCCTGACCGCTCATACGCTCAAGGGTGACAGGGAACTGTGCCTCGAAGTCGGCATGGATGACTATATGAGTAAACCGGTCTCGGTGCAGAACGTGAAGGACATGCTGGAGAAATGGGAAATCACGGAACGCGAGAGCGAAGCCGTCTGACCGACCGGCCTTGTAAATGAATCAGACCCGCCCGGATCATCCGGGCGGGTTTTTTCATTCCGCGCGGTCGCTTGAATCAGGTTACTTTTCTTCATCCGCGCATTGCTCCAGCCGCGCGCGGAGGCGCTCGAGGCGCTTAGTTTCATTCCTGTGATGCAGTGGCATGTGCTCAGGATCGAAGACGGTAAGCGCCGCCTCGACATGCGTAACCGCCGCTTTATAATGCAAGCGTGGATCTGGACAGGTATCGTGAGCGGCGCGCGCTTCCTCTAAGATTGCAAGATTTGCCTTGGTCTCGCCCCACTGCACGGGATGATCCGCCTCGGTACGCACCCGCAGCGCCGCACGATAGCTCTCCATCGCCTCCGCAAATAACGCCGTGCCCTCCGCCCCGGCGGTGCGCGTGCCTTGCTCATACAAAACGCTCGCGAGGTTCTGCGTCGTCATCGCCCAGCGGACAGGGTCATCCGCCTCGGTCCGTACACGCAGCGCCGCGCGGAACCTGTCCACCGCCTGTCCCAATAGCGCCGCACCCTCCGGCCCGGCGGTGCGCGTGCCTAGTATTTCCAGCGCGATAGCGAGGTTCTGCATCGTCA
>CALGNW010000299.1 GCA_937958345.1 uncultured Neomegalonema sp.
CGGCGGTTATCTTCGCGCCATCCCATTTCAGCGGCATACGATCCGAGATATCCGCCAGCGATATGATGGTGAACGCCGATTTCGGAGCGACGGGCACGACTAAAGAATGACTCAGCTTGGTTCGTGCAAGCGCCATCGTCAGCTTTGTATTGAATCCGGTGATTGACGCGCTTTATCTGAAAAGCCGCAGTCAGTTTGTCCCAGTGACTGGCTTCATCCGCATGAACGGTAGTTCCCTTGGCGATGTTAGCGCGGGCAAAGGCCACGCCTTCAGCTTCGGACTTGCCAACGGTCGTTAAAGTGCGTCCACCACGCAGACGCGCGACGATAATGACTTGGCGCTTGCCCGTCTGGTTCTCGGCAAGGCGACGGTCGATCCCTTCTCCTGCATTTTGCAATCCAGCGGCGATCTTCTGACGCTGTTTCTCGTGTCATTTGGCGGCGACCCCGAAACACCAGTCCGCATCGGGTGGCCTGCGCTTGTGGTCATCGGCGCGGGACGGTCGGGGGCCGGCTGGTGAAACGGCATTGATCCCCGAATTATCCTGACCCCCGCGTCTTAGCGGTTGCCTCGCGGTCTCTGCGCCATATGCTGTCCTTTAACGCGATCCGCGACAGGGAACAGCCCATGACAACCGACCTCGACCCGCGCGAAACGCGCTCTCACGACGAACGCGAGATCGCGCTGCTTCAGGCGCTTCAGCACACATTTGTCGAGGCGCATAAACACAGTGCGCATTACGCCAAGACGCTTGACGGGTTTGACGTCGATCAGCTGACCTCGCGCGCCGCACTGGCCACGCTTCCGGTGCTGAGAAAATCCGACCTGATGGCCGCGCAGGAGGCCGCGCCTCCGTTCGGCGGTCTTGGAACCCAAGCGCCGGATGCCATGGCGCGGGTGTTCCTCTCTCCCGGTCCGATTGCCGAACCGCAGGGGGCCGAGGGCGATGTCTGGCGGTTTTCGCGGGCGCTGAGAGCCGCCGGATTTGCGCAGGGCGATATCGCCCATAACTGCTTTTCCTATCACCTGACTCCGGCGGGCTTCATGTTTGATGCCGCTGCCCGCGCGCTGGGCTGTGCCGTCTTTCCGGGCGGTATCGGCAACACCGAACAACAGGCGCTGGCCATGCGCCGCTATGGCACGACCGCCTATGCGGGCACGCCCGATTTCCTGAAGATCATTCTGGAAAAGGCCGATGAGACGGGCGCGCCTGTCACGACCATCAGGAAAATGTCGGTGGGTGGCGGGCCGCTCTTTCCCGACCTGCGCGCATGGTACGAGGATCGCGGCATTTCCTGCCTGCAAAACTACGGCACGGCGGATGTCGGCCTGATTGCTTACGAGACCCCCGCGAAAGAGGGCCTGATTATCGACGAGGATGTGCTGGTCGAGATTGTGCGCCCCGGAACCGGCGATCCCGTGCCCGAGGGCGAGGTCGGCGAGGTTGTCGTCACCGTCTTTGATCCGGCCTATCCGCTGATCCGCTTTGCGACGGGCGATCTGTCGGCGGTGATGGCGGGCGTCTGTCCGACGGGCCGCACCAATATGCGCCTCAAGGGCTGGATGGGCCGCGCGGATCAGACCACCAAGGTCAAGGGCATGTTCGTCCACCCCGAACAGGTTGCACGGGTCGCGAAAAAGCACGGGCTGGAAAAAGTCCGCCTCGAAGTCACCGAGTCAGAGGGCCGCGACAGCATGGTTCTGATTTGCGAGGGCGCGGGCGATGCCGATGCGGTCGCCGCCACGCTGCAATCGGAATCCCGCCTCAAGGGCGACGTCCGTTTTGTTGCGGCGGGCGATCTGCCCAATGACGGCAAGGTGATCGACGACAAACGCGCGCTCTAAGGTCGCGCAGCGCCCCGCACCCCCGCGGGGGCGTTTCAGCCCTCGTCGCTGCCTTGATCATCGCCGTCGTTAAACGGGTTAACAACGTCGACCGCCGTGCCGACAACATCGGTTGTGATATCGACCGTCCCCACGACGACATCCGTTGCGATGCTGGCGGTTCCGACCACAACGTCGGTCGCGACACCCGCGACCGTCCCGACGATGCAGCCCGAAAGCGAAAATGATACGAGCAGTGCGCTTACAGTACGAAACATTTGAGGGTCCCCCGACCGAATTGTTGTTCCGGGATTTAAGATAGCGGGGACCTACGAAGAAAGCTTGAACACCGTCCAAAATATATTTGATTTTTCAGGGTTTTTACGAATTTAACCACGCTCGCATCCGCCTGCCTCACGCGTTTGCCGGTTTTCCGGCGCTAAATACACGCATCGCGATATTCCGGGGCGGCGGTTTCTGCCGGGGCTGGGCGAGCCTCAACCCGACCCCGCGCAGCATTGTCTTAGTTCGTTGCGGGAATACGCCGGGCCGCCGATTGGATACGGGCATTGTATTTCGCCTCGGCGGCGGCGGCCAGACGCTCGCCCTCGGTAACCATGCGCTTTCCTCTGACGATTTTGGCCTGCCCGTCGTCAATATTGGCTTCGCCCGAGGCGATCTCTTTCTCACCCTTACGGATTTGCTTTTCGCCTTTGCCGATCAGCGCGCGTCCTTCTGCGGCGGATGCCTGCGCCTTGTTCCATTCCTTGCCGAGCGCAGCCACCTCGCCGCCCTCCAGCGCAAGACGGCTTCCGAAGGACGGCGCTTCGGTTTTCGCGGCACAGCCGGACAGGGCGACGGCGGCACAGACGGTGATTACAGCAGCACGAAGCGTTGGGATGCGGATTGACATGAACAGTCTCCTTGTTTGCGTTTCACCTGACATAGCGGCTTTAGCACTGTGAGAAAAACGAATAATAATTGGCGTTCAGGCAAGATTTACTCATTTGACGCAGGCGCGTCGGATATATCGTCCAGATCATCGAGGATTTCGTCCTGCAGCGTGTCCCATACACGGGCGAGGCGTTGCAGCTCGGTCAGCACCACCTCGCGCAAATCCTCGTCCAGCTCGGCGCGGGTCACCGCATAGCACGGATAGGCAAAGGGCGGCGCATTGGGAACAAGGAACAGCGCGCCGCTGTCGATATGCTCGCGCACGATACGGGCCGGAAAATACCCCGCCCGCTTGTTGCGGATAACAAAATCGAGGGCCAGCGCGCCGATTGAAAAGGTCGTGCGCGGGATCGGCATGTCAGGAAAGGCGGCGCTGTGATGTGTCGCAAATTCCGATCCCCAATCGACAAAAATATACCGCTCGTCAAAATCGGTGGTGATGTCAGGGTCGCCCCCGACCATCACCAACTCTTCCTCGAACAGCGCGCTTACCTTCAGTCCGGGCCGCAATTCGGGCCGGTAGGTGATCGCGACATCGAGGCTGCCCTCCATCATCATCTGGACCAGCCGTTCAGGGCTTCCGGTTTCAACCTTGAATGCGGTGCGCGGCAGTCGGGTTTCAAGGCGCGATACCAGCCGCATCGCCATGCGCGGCAACAGGCTGGGGCTTGCACCGATCAGCAAAGTCCGCTCGAACGTCTCCGGCACGGCCACCAGATGCCGCGCCTCCTCCCAGATCCGCAGGGACGAGATTGCAAACCGCTCTAACTGGCGGCCCGCAGGGGTCAGCGACACCCCGGCCTTCGAGCGTTCAAAAACCACCTGACCCAGCAGGTCCTCCAGCTTTCGCACCCGCAAACTGACGGCGGATTGTGTGATGTGCAGCTTTTCGGCGGCGGCAACAAAGCTTCCCCCGCGTATGACGGCAAGGAACGTGCGGGCGAGGGCGATATCCATGGGAAAAACTCATAATAACCACGAGTATTATGCGTTTTACTACAGATCAGCACTGGATGTAACTGTCATTGTGCCAAACCGGCCCGACCCTCACCCCACACCAAACCGGGCGGGATGGCATCTAGGGAGGCGGCCCATCGCCACAATCCGGCGATGGGCTTTTCTATCAGCTTTTCGGCAGGCCCTTATAGGCCAGCGGTCCCCAAACCCGCTGCACGGTCTGGTTCCGTCGGCATCCGTTGCGGTAATAGCGATAGCGGATCGGATTTTTCGTATGATAATCCTGATGATACGTCTCGGCAGGATAAAACGTCGATGTCGGCAGAATAGGCGTCACAATCGGCTTTTTCGGCCAGTCACCCAGCGACAGCGCGGCCTTTGATGCCTCGGCGGCGGCGCGTTGGGCGTCGGTCGCGAAAACGGCTGTGCGGTATTGCGGGCCGCGATCACAGAACTGCCCGCCCGGATCGGTCACATCGACCGAATGCCAGAAAGCGGTCAGCAGATCGTCATAACTTACGATCTTCGGGTCATAGATAACCTGCAAAGCCTCGTAATGCGGCGCGCCATTGCCCTTGTAGTGGGTTTTGTAGGTCGGGTTCGGAATGGTCCCGCCGGTATACCCCGAGGTGGTCGAGATCACGCCCGGCAGCAGGTCCATATCGGATTCGATGCACCAAAAGCACCCGCCCGCAAAAACAGCCACGTCCTGTCCGGCAGCCGGTTGCGGCAGCGGTGCCATTTCATTGTTGGCAACCGACGGCGTCGGTGCCGACGTGCATCCGACCAGAACCGCAAAAGCGAGCGCGGCCACGCCCGCCTTAGAAATCAATCGCGAGACCATTCTTTTCCCAATCTCCAAACCGCACCGGCTCTGCACCGTTGCGTCCGCCCTGTTCGGGCGGTAATGCCACGGCCTGTTCCGCTTTTTTGCGGTCAGCCGCCTCCTTTAAGGCCCGTTCCGCAATCTCGGGATCGGGCCGCTTATCGGTCGTCATGCTGCAATCCTGTCCATACTGGCCATAATGCACCTATATAGCCTAGTGAGACCGAGAGACCAAAACGAGGCGGCACACGGAAATGTCAGGCAAGAATACGCTTAAAACTCTGCTGTTACTGATCACCATGGCGGCGCTATTCATGGCAGTCGGCTGGCTGATCGGCGGAACCGGCGGCATGCTGCTGGCTCTGGCGGCGGCGGCGGGAACCAACGTTTTCGCGTGGTGGAACAGCGGAAAGATGGTGCGCCGGATGCAGGGCGCACACGAATTACAGCGCGCGCAATCGCCCGAGCTTTACCGCATGGTCGAGGTTCTGGCGGCGCGGGCCGAGATTCCCGTACCGAAGTTGTATGTGATGGAATCGGACCAGCCGAACGCCTTTGCCACGGGCCGTAACCCCGAAAACGGTGCGGTTTGCGTGACGACCGGCATCATCAAGGCCCTGACGGCGGACGAGCTGGCGGGCGTGATCGCGCATGAAATGGCGCATATCCGGAATTACGACACGCTGACGATGACCTTCACCGGTACGATGGCGGGCGCGATTTCGATGCTGTCCCAGTATGTTTTCTGGTTCGGAGGCGGACGCCGCGACGGGCCGCTGGGCGGGCTGGGCCTGCTGGTTGCGGCGATTGTTGCCCCGATGGCCGCACTGGTGGTGCGGATGTTTGTCAGCCGCACGCGCGAATACGAGGCCGATCGCCTCGGCGCGCATATCTCGGGCAAACCGATGGCGCTTGCCTCGGCGCTGGAGAAGATCGCGGCGATGAGCAAGCGCCACGTCCTGCGGCGCGCGCGGCGTCATCCGGCGCTGGCCCATATGTTCATCATCAACCCGCTAACGGGCGGCAACGCGGATTCGTGGTTCTCGACCCATCCCGCGATTGAAAACCGCATCGCCCAGTTAAAGGATATTGCCCGCCAGATGGGACGCATCGCACCCGTGCCGATTCCGCAGGCACTGCCCCCGGTCGAGGGCCATGCCCCGCGCCATCGCAGCTCGCCCTGGGCGATGCCGCGCACACGCCAACAGCTCGGCGACCAACAGATAGCCGCCCGACAGGTAACCGGAGAGTGAGCGGCGCAGGATTGCCCGCCCGCGAGGCGGCCCTGACCGCCCTGCGCGCCGTGCTCGATAAAGAGCAAAGCCTTGATGCCGCGTGGCGCGAGGCAAAACTGACCACGCTGGAACCGCGCGATGCGGGCTTTGCGCGGCTGCTCGTCCTCACGACGCTGCGGCGTCTCGGGTCGATTGATGCCGTGCTGGACAAGTTTCTGCGAAAACGCCCCGTGGGCGGCAACGCCGTTGCGGTTCACATCATGCGCATCGCGGCTGCCGAATTGCTGGCGCTTGACGGGGCGGCCCATGCGGCGGTCGACAATGCCGTGCGTCTGACGAAAAAGCAGAAAAACCTCGGCAAGCTGTCGGGCATGGTCAACGCCGTCTGCCGCAAGGTGGCGGGCGAGGGCGTTAAACTCTTTGACGAGATCGACGCCGACAAGGTCGATACGCCCGCCTGGTTATGGATGCGCCTTGTCCATGACTACGGCGAAGAGGCCGCGCGCGGTATCGCCGCCGCACACCGCAACGGCGCGTCGCTCGATCTTTCCCTGCGCGAGGACGCCGAAGGCTGGGCAGAACGGCTGGCCGGGACCCTGCTGCCGGGTGGAACCGTGCGCCTGAGCGATGCCGGCGCGGTCACCGAACTGCTCGGGTATGCCGAGGGCGCGTGGTGGGCGCAGGATGCCGCGGCGGCTTTTCCCGCGCGGCTGTTGGGCGATATGCGCGGCAAGCGCGTTCTGGACCTGTGCGCCGCGCCGGGGGGCAAAACCATGCAGCTTGCGGCGGCGGGCGCGCGGGTCACGGCGCTGGATCTGTCCGAGGCGCGGATCAAGCGTCTGCTTGAAAATCTGGCGCGCACGCGATTGTCGGTCGAGGTCGTGGCCGCCGATGCGCTGGACTGGGAGCCGCCCGAAAAATTCGACGCGATCCTGCTGGACGCCCCGTGTTCGGCCACCGGCACAATCCGCCGACACCCCGACCTGCCGTATCTGAAATCGGGCAAGGAACTGACGTCGCTGGTTCCGTTACAGGACGCCCTGCTTGACCGGGCATTCGGCTGGCTGAAACCGGGGGGCGCGATGGTCTATGCCGTCTGCTCGCTGTTGCCTGCCGAGGGGCCGAAGCGGATCAGCGCGTTTCTCAACCGCCAACCGGATGCCGAGATGATTCCGGTCCTGCCGGGCGCGGGGATCGGGGCGGAGATGATCAGAGACGGCGCCTTGCGGACCCTGCCCCACCACCGCGCCGACCACGGCGGCATAGACGGCTTCTACGCCGCGCGATTGCGCAACACCGCCGGTCCGACCCTGTTGTTGGGATGACAGACGCGCTTTCCGCAGCGGTGGCCGAATACGGGGCGGGGGCGCTGGCCTTTGCGACCTTCGGGTTTTTCCTCGGCGGTTTTGTAAAGGGGGCCGTGGGGTTTGCCCTGCCCATGGTCGGCATTGCCTGTGCCGCCACGGTTTTGCCGAAGGAGGCCGCCGTCGCCTTTCTGGCTTTGCCCGTGTTTGCCACCAATGTCTGGCAAAGCGTCCGCCACGGCTGGGGTGCGGCGTGGCGCACGTTGAAATCCCTGCGCGTGATGATCGGGGTGATGGTCGTCGCACTGCTGCTGGCCACGCAAATCCTGCCTGCGCTCGACGAACGGGTCTTCGCCGCCGTCCTCGGCTTTGTTGCGCTGGCCTATGGTTGTTTGCAGATGGCGGGCTGGCAACCGCGTATCCGTCGCCCCCTCGCGGATGTGGTCCTCGGTGCGCTGGCCGGATTGTTCGGCGGCTTGTCAGGGGTATGGGGGCCGCCGACTCTGATGCTGCTGATGACGCTGAACCTGTCCAAGCAGGAATTCGTGCGCGCCTGCGGTGTTGTCTTTACCCTCGGGTCGCTGCCCTATCTGCTGGGTCATTGGTACAGCGGCGTCCTGAACGCCCAGACCGCGCCGGTCTCGCTCGCGCTGATTTTGCCGACGGCGTTCGGCATGTGGCTGGGACAACAGGTGCAGGACCGCCTTGACGGTGAGGTCTTCCGGCGCTGGATATTGATTGTGCTGATGCTGGCGGGGGCAAACTTCATGCGGCGCGCGGTTTTCGGCGGCTGAATCGCGGCCACGAAAAAAAGGCCGGTGCGTGGGCACCGACCTTTTTAAGCGGAGTAGAGCGTCGAGAGTTGGATCAGGCGCTTGCCGCCTCGGGCAGAGCGGCAACACCGCCCTCGGGATCGCGCAGGACATAGCCGCGGCCCCAGACCGTTTCGATGTGGTTCTGACCGCCGGTCGCAGCAGACAGTTTCTTGCGCAGCTTGCAGATAAAGACGTCGATGATCTTCAGTTCCGGCTCGTCCATGCCGCCATAGAGGTGATTCAGGAACATCTCTTTGGTCAGCGTCGTGCCCTTACGAAGCGAGAGCAGTTCGAGCATCTGGTATTCTTTGCCGGTCAGGTGAACGCGCTGGCTGTTCACTTCGACGGTTTTGGCGTCGAGGTTCACTTTGATGTCGCCGGTCTCGATAATCGACTGGCTGTGACCCTTTGATCGGCGCACGATGGCGTGGATACGCGCGATCAACTCTTCTTTGTTGAACGGCTTGGTCATGTAATCGTCGGCCCCGAAGCCGAACCCTTTGACCTTGTTCTCCGTGCCGGACATGCCGGACAGAATCAGGATCGGCGTTCCGACCTTGGCAACACGCAGGGTCTTGAGGACGTCATACCCGTTCATATCGGGCAGTCCCAGATCCAGCAGGATCAGATCATAATCATACAGCTTACCGAGGTCGATGCCCTCTTCGCCGAGATCTGTCGTGTAGACGTTAAAGCCGTCCTGCTTGAGCATCAACTCGATGCTTTGTGCCATCGCGCTATCGTCTTCGATCAGCAAAATTCTCATTGTTCAGCCCTCGGCGCTCGTCCTGTTAATCACTATCGTTAAGAAGCTAAGGGCCAATAGTTAATAAGTTCTGAGGATTGTCAGTGTCGTGATTAATTTCATAACTCGTTGATATTAAGAGTTTATTTCCAATAATCGCGCCTGAATTCCTCTTTTTTTTTAAAGCCTTAGCGTCAAACGTTTTCTGCCTCGGCCCCAGTTTGCGGTCTGCCCGCCATCAGCGCAAGTATCAATTATATACGCTGTTACAATGTTTTGCCGCCGGTCGTTGCTAAAGAAGATCGTTTCGATTCACGCTGAATAAATAATGAAAGTGTTAACGCTCCGCTTTTCGGGTTTTTCCGCGTTCCGATCACTGCAAAGCGCGTCCTTGTGATTCGACTGTGTGCGGTTGGATGTGAAAACACTGATTCACCCCCAAGAAGGAGTTTTCCGATGCACCGTGCCCTGACTGCAATCGTCGCTGCCACGACTATATTATACACCGGTGCTGCGGCGCTGGCCGCTGATGTCGCGTCTCTCAGCCGTGATGTTGTTTTCGGCAGTCAGACACAGGTCCGCTCGGCGTTGAACACTCTGGTTGCCGAAGGACAGCGCGACGCGATTCCCGCCGTGATTCTGGGCATGCGCTATCAGGGGCGCGGGGCGCTCGGTTCGGAATACCGCACGGCATTCCAGCGCCTGACGGGCGAGCCGGTGACAGACTGGTTCGAGGCGATGCTCTGGCAGGAGGCCCATCCCGAAGTCCGCCCTCATCCCAGTTACCGCGAGCTGAAACTCGAAGCATTCGAGAGAATCGACCCGAATTTCCTGCGTTTTCTAGGCGGAGAGCGCAGCAATCCGGCCACTATGCGTATCCGTCTCGAGGAAATTTCGTGGGGCGGCGTGCGTGTAGACGGTATTCCGTCGCTCGATAACCCGACTCTGATACCCGCCGCGCAGGCCGACTATCTGCTGGACGATGATCTGGTGTTCGGGGTCGAGATCAACGGCGACGCCCGTGCTTATCCTCTGCGGATCATGGGCTGGCACGAAATGTTCAACGATGTCATCGGCGGTGTGCCGGTCGCGCTGGCCTATTGCACCCTTTGCGGCGCAGGCGTCCTTTACGAAACAACGCTTCCCGGCGATGCGGAGCCGCTGGTCTTCGGTTCCAGCGG
>CALGNW010000300.1 GCA_937958345.1 uncultured Neomegalonema sp.
AAGCCGACGATGTTTTTCTCGATTCTGATGTTCGGCCAGCCGGGAACCGAAATCATCTATCCCGATCCGGGCTTTCCGATTTACCGCTCGATGATCGAGTATACGGGCGCAACTCCGGTTCCGATGGCCCTGCGCGAAGAACTGGATTTCGGGTTCTCGGCGGATGAAGTGCTGGGCCAGATCAACGCGAAAACGCGCCTGATCATTGTGAACTCGCCGGGCAATCCGACGGGGGGTGTGACGCCGAAGGCCGAGGTTGAAAAGCTGATCGCCGGACTGGCGGATTGGCCTGATGTGGCGATCATGTCGGATGAGATTTATAGCCGGATGCTGTATGGTGGGCGCGAGCACGTATCGTTTCTGGCCTATCCCGAAATACGCGACCGGCTGATCGTGCTGGACGGGTGGTCGAAGACCTATGCGATGACCGGATGGCGGCTGGGTTATGCGGTGTGGCCCGACAAACTGATCGATCTGGCCGAGCGGTTTTGCGTGAACTCTCATTCGTGCGTGAATGCCGCGACCCAGTTTGCGGGGATTGCCGCGCTGGAGGGACCGCAGGATGCGGTGGATGCGATGATGGAGGCGTTCGACGCGCGGCGGGTGGCGATTGTGAAGATGCTGAACGATTTGCCGGGCTTCCGCTGTGCCGACGCGGCGGGGGCGTTCTATACGTTTCCGAATATCGAAGGCACAGGCATCGACGCGCGCACCCTGCAAACAAGATTGCTGGAAGAAGCCGGTGTCGCAACGATTGCCGGAACCAGTTTTGGCGTGAACGGAGACGGATATCTGCGATTCAGCTATGCGAACTCGCAGGAGAATATCGAAGCGGCGATCGACCGGATCGGGACGTTATTGGGTTAAGCGAGAGCCCCTCCGAGCCTACCAAAGACTTAGAATGTCGTGATTTATACATTTAGATCAATATGTTACGCATCAAGGTGTTCCACGCTAAACGAGAACAAAGCGAGCTTGGGACACTTTGCTGTTTTTGGTTTGATCTCGGACCACCACGAGGCAAGCTGTTTGAGCTTTACCTGCTCTTCGCCAACATCCGCGCCATCAATCCAGAGAGCCCGAGTTTAGTCGGTCAGAAGCTGCCAATCGAATGTGCGTAACAACAGGTTGTGAAAAGTACACCTTCACCGTTCGCTCGCGCATACCGCCCAATGCTCCGGCCCGCCTCAGGCTGTCACTGCATCTATCAGCGACGACGTACGCTTGAGGGCTTCTGCCAAGAACGGTGGTGATTTCAACACGTCGCGCGATATATCGGCGTCAGGTATTCCCATATTTATGAGCATCTCAAGCTCTGCAAATTTTTCACCGTCATTGGCTGCAAATAAGTCGTATATGGCATCGAATTTATTCTTAAAGCCAGCAGCTTTAAAGGTTTTCCCGCAATACTGGGAGGAAATTGCAAGTATATGCCAGCGAAACTTTGAATAACGCGGGCCAAATTTTTTATTTGAAATCAGCAATTTGAGCCGATATAGCGCATAACACGATGCGTAATAGGCTTCCTCTTTGTGTTTATGATCGTAAACTTCTCCCAAGAGGTCGCTGGTCAGCCTATTTGGATAGCGACTCGCAATATCAGGCCGCATCATTTCTGTTGCAGCAAAGCAACGTGCAGCTTCTCGAACATCAAATACTCTTACCGCAGGAATATTTTCAGGGCTATATTGACCTTTACGCCTCTCAAAATAAAGTTGATTAGCTTCATCTTCGCCCCTTGCGCGGAAATATTTTTCAAGATCTTTCAGAAAGCTCATCGTTGATACGAATTGCGCATCCTCAACTTTTGACTGACGATTGGTAGCGCGAACAATGTCATCTATCACGTTCGGATCATCGGCCTGAATGAGCTTTACCATCAGACTCACACCGCGCTGAATTTTATCATCTTCAGCGATCAGCATATTTGAGGTTTGGCATCCGTTAACAATCTGAAAATCTCGAATAGATATGTCCAGCCCGGCGACACGTACGTCACTTGCAACAATGGTCACACCATTGTTCATAACGCCGAAACGATCTTTCTTTGCCGGATCGGAGAGTGTCTTCGACATCTCCGAGATCGAATCTCTCACGACTTGACAAAATTGACGCAGCCGCGATGTTACCGATATCGCTTAAAGACTGTACGGAATTCACATGTTGAAGCCCTCGATAACGATGCGAGAAGTGGCGGAGGCCGCTGGTGTTTCGAGCATGACGGTGTCCAGAGCGCTTCGTTCGGATAGTCCAGTTTCCAAAGAAACGCGCGAACGCATCTTAAAGGTGGTCAAGGAACTCAATTATGTCCCGGACCAGATGGCAGGCAGCCTCTCGTCAAAGCGCTCTGGGTTTGTCGGCGTACTTGTTCCATCTCTGAACAACCTTCACTTTGCTGAAACGGTTCAGGCGCTCACGGGCGAGTTGGAAAAGTTTGGGCAGCAAATTTTGCTAGGCCACACCGATTATTCGATCAAACGAGAAGAGCAGCTTGTTGAGACGATGCTGCGACGCAGGCCAGAGGCAATGGTGCTCTCATACGATGGGCACACCGACCGGGCGATTTCTCTTCTGAGCGCGGCCAACATCCCAATTGTCGAACTTTGGGAACGTCCCGCGCAACCGATTGATCACACGATAGGCTTGTCCAACGACGATGCCGCCTTCAAAATGACGAATGCTTTAATAGACTTAGGGTACTCCAAGCTCGTTTTTCTATGCGAGCCTGGTGACGATTGGACCCGAGGCGCGTCACGACGGCGAGGGTTCGTTCGGGCGATGAAGGCAGCTGGGCTGGACGCAGAGCGGATCATTCAGATTGGCACTCCGCCGATCTCAATTGATCATGGCGCGGAAGCCCTTCCAATCCTGACTAAGCGTTTTCCCGATACCGATTGCGTTTTCTGTGTGTCGGATCTGCCAGCATTTGGTTTACTTTCGGCACTCCAAAAGGAAGGCGTCCGCGTTCCCGAGGAGATAGGCATCGCGGGATTCGGGAACTTCGAAGTTTCCCGATTTTCGTCCCCCTCGATCTCTACTGTGGTTGTCGACCCAAAGCGAATCGGCATTGCAGCGGGCGATCTGATTGGCCGCATACTTGATAATCCTGAGCTGTCTCAAGAGCAGGTCCAGATCAACGTAAAAGCGACGCCTGTCTTGCGATCAAGCACCCGCCAACTCTGATCTTTTAAAGCGACGGCGCAAAGACTCCGCACCCCATAACGAAAATCGCTTGTGTTATCGATAACAATGCGCCAATGTTTCGAGACATCAATTCGAGGATCTAATGCCGACCATTCACTTGGATAAGCTGGTCAAGCGCTACGGCGCTGTGGAAGTCTTGCACGGCATCGAGCTTGAGATGGCCGAGCATGAATTCACGGTCCTCGTCGGCCCTTCAGGCTGTGGAAAATCCACAACGCTGCGAATGATTGCGGGTCTGGAAAGCGTCTCGGACGGCGAAATCTACTTTGATGGCAAGCCGGTCAGTCACCTGGAGCCGAAAGATCGCGATCTTGCGATGGTTTTCCAAGATTACGCGCTCTATCCACATATGAACGTCGCGCGAAACATGTCCTTTGCACTTCGTCTTCAAAAACGCCCTCGCGCCGAGATCGATAAAATAGTCAAAGAGGTCGCCGCGACGCTTGGTCTTTCGGAGTACCTGCATCGCAAGCCCGCCGAGCTTTCGGGGGGGCAGCGTCAACGCGTAGCAATGGGACGCGCTCTAACGCGCGATGCGGGCACGTTCCTTTTTGACGAACCACTTTCAAATCTCGACGCCAAACTGCGAGGCCAGATGCGCGCCGAACTCGCGTTGATGAGCCAGCGCGTCCAAAAGAACATGATCTATGTCACGCACGATCAGATTGAGGCGATGACGCTCGCAGATCGTATTGTTGTCATGCACTCAGG
>CALGNW010000301.1 GCA_937958345.1 uncultured Neomegalonema sp.
TCCTCGCGCCGCGCATTGCAGGCTTCAGACGGTCGTAAGCCTGTCTGAATTAGGATGCAGACAATCCCGCGTGCCTCAACGTTCAGTCTCGACAGTGCAGGAATAAGGTGGTCGATTAGGGCACTGCGCGTGATCGCATGCGGCCGCGACACAATGCCAACAGGAACAGCAAGCCCAGTGAAAGGTTTTGGATTCTCAATCCGGCGCGCCTTTGCTACCGCCGCAATCAAACCGCCCAGGTTTTCGAGGTCACGGTTCATCGAGGCAGGCTTTAGGCCGTCATTGATCAGCCGATCGCGCCACCAGTCCGCAAAATCGAGCGCGACGGTGCGGGAGATATCGAGTGCCGAGACATCACCTGCAATCTCGATCAGATTACGCACAGCCCTCTCACGCGCGATGCGCCACCTGTGAAGCTGCTTGTGCGATTTCCCCGACAACTCCACCCGCCGCAGCCGTTCGACCTCTGGAACCAGATTCGATAACAACAGCGGCGGTTCTGGAACAGTGCCTAGCAGAGCAGGGGCAGTTTCAGCGGTCGCAGATCGAATTCGATCAATCAGCTCATCCATTGCCGCCGTCGATGCTGTGGCCGCAGCTGCGAGATCAGCCGCCGACCGATAGTCCCGACCATGTCGACGCGCAATCCGCTTGGCCGAGTCGTATCGCACCTTTGCATCACTTGAGCGACCGTCGCGAAGATCGTTCCACGCCTGCCGATATTCCTCGACCATGACCGCGGCCTTTTCCAGCGCAACCACCTCTTCCGATGTATGCAGAGATACCCGCACTCGCGCCTCGCCATAGACTGAAACCAAGTCAGTCGGCACCCTCGCTACAAAGCGCCAGTCACCGTCTTTCCGCCGCTCAATGTAACGCCCTTTAGCCATGGGCGGAACATGTACCCCGTTTTGTACCCCGACGCAATAGAGAGCGAAACTCGCTGAAGCAACAAAACACTGATATAATTGATTTATGTGCGATATCGCTGGCTGGGGCGGCAGGATTCGAACCTGCGCTCTTCGGTACCAAAAACCGCTGCTTTACCAGCTAAGCTACGCCCCAACAGCGAGGCGGACATTAGCGCCGTGTTCAACAGGATTCAAGCCGTTGAAAACAACAAATGCAAACAGGGTTAACCGGCCTTAACCTCTGCCGGAAAACGACGGTATTTCTGCGCTTTCAAGCCGCTCAGGCCGGTTTCATCCCCAGAACATCCAGCATATCGTACTCGCCCGGCTTTCTGCCCTGCCCCCACAGCGCGGCCTTCAGCGCGCCCCGCGCAAAAATCGCACGGTCGGTCGCGAGGTGGCGCAGCACGATGCGTTCTCCGGCGGCGGCAAAAATCACGTCATGCTCGCCGACGACATCGCCGCCCCGAATGGCGTGAAAGCCGATCTTGCCGCGCTCCCTCGCGCCGGTAATCCCGTCGCGGGCCCGATCCGAGGCCGCATCCAGCGATACGCCACGCCCCTCGGCGGCGGCCTCGCCCAGCATCAGCGCCGTGCCGGACGGGGCATCGACCTTGCGGTTATGATGGGATTCGACGACCTCGATGTCGAAATCCTCGTCCAGCGCGGCGGCAACTTGTTTCGTCAGCTGCGTCAGCAAATTCACGCCGAGGCTCATATTCCCCGCCCGCACAATCACGGCATGGCGCGCGGCGGCGGACAATCTGGCAAGGTGCGCCTCGGCAAATCCGGTGGTCCCGATCACATGGACCAGCTTGGCCTGCGCGGCGATCGCGGCATGGTCGACCGTGGCATCGGGTGAGGTGAAATCAATCATGGCATGGGCCGAGGCGGCGGCGCTTAGTGTGTCGTCGGTGACGGTCACACCGATGGCCGCACCGCCCATCGCTTCACCGATATCGTGGCCGATCCACGCATGGCCCGCCCGCTCGGTCACGGCGGACAGCTCGGCTCCCCGCGTTTCCTGCACCTGACGGATCAGCATTTGGCCCATTCGGCCTGAACCGCCTGTGACGACGATTTTCACAGTCTCAGTCATATCTCGGGGCTCGCCTTGTGTGTTAGGATCAGGACCGATAGCGTCCCTGATAAGCCTTACACAACACGACGGCAATCAGGACCGAGATAAAGACGTTGATGGCCACCATCACCGGCGTCATCAGCAGAATACCGACCGGCGCGCCGACCCCCGCATTCTGTTCCAGAGACATACTGGGCAGCAGAACGATACTCGCCGCCAGCAAAAATCCCAGACAATAGGCCGCCATCACACGCGGCCAGACCGCACCGGCGGTTTTACGCGCGGCCGCAGCCTCCAGCCCCGTGTCACCTCCCGCGACAATCGCCGGAAAAACCGTGCCGAACTTTGCCAGAAAGAACACCATCAGGATCAGACCGGGCAGGTTCAGGCCCGAAAAACTCCCCGTCGCCTCACCCAGCGCCCCGATCAGCTCGTAAATGGCCGTGATCAACAGCTCTAACTGCAAAAATGCCAGAAAGGCGGGGCTGCTCAGCGATTGAACAGGGCTAAGCACGGCTTCCTCACCGCCGCTCAGATAGTGCCGTGTCGCGGCAAAGCCGACCAGCGCCATAATTGCCGTCTGCACAAACGCCGAAACCGTACCGGGGTCATTTCCCGTAACCAGCAACGCAAATAACAGCGCCACGGCCCCCGCCCCGATACACGTCAACGCAACAGGCCGGATCGCGGCCAATGTGGTCAGCGCATGCGCAAGCGCGGTATCAGGAACATCATTTGTCATACAATTCCGGCAGGTTACTGCCTGCTTGTCACAAACGCGCGGGCGCTGGAATACCCTCTCAGCGATAACGCGGCCCTATGGGTCTTGCCGCTTTGGCCGGTATAGCTGAATTCGATCATCGTGCGGCTGGGCATACGGACCATCAGCTCGTTCTCCGCGACCGAGGGTGCAATCTGCGCGGCGGCACTTTCGCTGATATCAACACCGCGCCACCCGTCACCGGGGCCAAGCTCTGCACCGGGCTGGCCGTCCAGTGTCACCGTAACCGTCGATCCCGGCTTGATAGGCTCGACCGGGATAAAGACCATGCTGTCATCACCGGAATTGGGTTCGGAAAAGGCCAGCCTGTGCCCGTCCTCGGACACCGTTGCCAACGCGCACCCGGCGTCCTCGGCGCAATAGGCCGTCCAGTCTCCGAACGACGATGGTTCGGCGGCGTGGCTTGTTGCAGCCGCACACGTGAACGCGAGAAATAATGGGGCGACCCGCATGATCTTGTCTCCTGCTCGTCTTTCTTTGCAGTATATAGCGTGAAACATGGCGAGTGCATGGTCTTTGTCCGGGACCGGCTCACGATCTCCGGTTGCTGAAACCGGCCGGATTTGTGATTTTCGCGCGTCTGGACGAAAAGCCGCTGTGTCCTTTCGCTGAAAGCGGCTTGGAAACTGAAACGGAACGCCCCTGCATGAGCCTGCGTCTTTCTTTGCTGAATGCCTATTTGCGCACCTTCGTGCGGCCCTCGCTGCGGCGCGTGCCGACACCTCAGATCGCCCGCGCGCATATGGAACGCTCTGCGGCGCGGTTTCCTGTCTCGATGCGCGGCATAAACCTGCACGAAGATTCCATTCCCGGCCCCGGCGGTCCGATCCCCGCCGAATGGCTGTCCGCCGGACGGGCCGACAGACGGCGGGTGCTGATATATCTCCACGGCGGCGCGTATATTATGGGCAGCCCGCGCACCCACCGGATGATCACCGTGGCGCTTGCCAGAATGACCGGCATGCGGGTTCTGGTTCCTGATTTCCGCCTCGCGCCCGAACACCCCGTTCCGGCGGCGGTCGATGATGCAGTTGCCGTTTATTCGTGGCTGCTGGCCCAGGGCTATCTGCCCGAGAACATCGCTTTTGTCGGCGAGTCCTCCGGCGGCGGTCAGTGCTTTGGCGCGCTGGTGGCGCTGACACGGCGGGGCTTTCCGCCGCCCGCGTGCATCGTCGCCTTCAGTCCGTGGGTTGATCTGACGCTCAGCGGCGCGTCGGTCGTTTCCAATGCCGGCCGCGAGTGCATGCTGCCAGCCGAACGCGCAACCGAAGTTGCCGCCTATTACCTCGGGGACAGCGATCCCGCCGATCCCGTTACCTCGCCGCTGTTCGACGAGGGCGCCGCCCCCCCGACGCTGATACAGGCCAGCCGCGCCGAGATCCTGCTGGATGATGCCGTGCGCATGGCCGACAGGCTGGACCGCTGCGGCAGCGATGTGACGCTGGAGCTGTGGGACAAGACACCCCACGCATGGCAGTTCTTCGCCGGACTGATCCCCGAATCCAAAGATGCCCTGACCAAAGCCGTCACATTTTTGAACCGCCATGTCGGCGGGTAACGCTTGCGCTCTTATCGCGGCAGTCTAGGGTCGCTTGCATGACAAGCCATGCCTATACCGCCGCGTTCATCGGTGTCGAAGCGCGTGAGGTTGATGTTCAGTGTCAGCTTTCATCCGGACTTCCGGCCTTCAACATTGTCGGCCTGCCGGACAAGGCGGTGTCCGAGGCCAAAGAACGGGTGCGCGCCGCCCTCAACGCCATCGGTCTTGCGCTTCCGGCAAAGCGGATAACAGTCAATCTTGCCCCTGCGGATTTACCGAAGGTCGGCTCGCATTACGACCTGCCCATCGCGCTCGCTTTGCTTTCGGCGATGGAGGCCATTCCGACCGGAGAATCCGCGCAATACGTGACGCTGGGTGAATTGTCGCTCGACGGGGCGCTCAATCCGGTATTGGGCGCGATGCCCGCCGCTTTGCTGGCCGCCGAGAAAGAACGCGGTCTGATTTGTCCCGAACAATGCGGGCCGGAGGCGGCATGGGTCGGCGCGGTCGATGTCCTCGCCCCGCCCTCGTTGCTGTCGCTGATCAATCACCTTAACGGCAAACAGATCCTGACACCGCCGCAACCCGGCGAAACAGCCTGCAACGACGGCGCGCCCGACCTGCTGGATGTGAAGGGTCAGGAAAGCGCCCGCCGCGCCCTCGAAGTCACCGCTGCGGGCGGTCATAATCTGATGATGATGGGGCCGCCGGGGGCCGGAAAATCAATGCTGGCCGCGCGCCTGCCCGGTATCCTGCCGCCGCTTTCCGCCGAAGAAGCGTTGGAGACAAGCCTGATCCACTCGCTTGCCGGGCTGATACAGGAGGGGCGCGTCTCGATGCTGCGCCCGTACCGCGCCCCGCATCACTCCGCCTCGATGCCCGCGGTTGTCGGCGGCGGGAAACAGGCATTGCCGGGCGAAGTCAGCCTTGCCCATAACGGCGTGCTGTTTCTGGATGAATTGCCCGAATTCGCGCGGCCCGTGCTGGAATCCCTGCGCCAACCGCTGGAAACCGGCGAAACGATTGTCGCGCGCGCCAACGCCCACGCCCGCTATCCCAGCCGTGTGCAACTGGTCGCGGCAATGAACCCGTGCAAATGCGGATACCTCAGCGATCCGTCGATGGCCTGTTCGCGCGCCCCGAATTGCGGTCTGGATTATCAGGCGCGTATTTCAGGGCCGCTGATGGACCGGATCGACGTACAGATCGAGGTTGCGGCGGTATCTGCCGCCGATCTTTCCCTGCCGCCGCCGAAAGAGGGCTCGCGCGAGGTTGCCGCGCGTGTTGCTGCGGCCCGCACGCTTCAGGCGGACCGCTACGCCGCCACCGGCATAAAGGGCCTGCGCCTGAATGCCCATGCGGATGGCGAGGTGCTGGATGCCGTTGCGACACCCGATTCCGAAGGGAAAAAACTGCTGACTGAGGCCGCAGAAAAACTGCGCCTCAGTGCCAGAGGTTACCACCGTGTTTTACGTCTGGCGCGGACCATTGCCGACCTCGAAGGCGTTGAAACCATTGGCGCACGGCATATCGCCGAGGCGTCGTCGTACCGGCGTGCCCCGCTGGTGCGTTAACGTTCATTCACGGATCCATTCGCCTCCTCTTAATCAATCGCCGGTAAAAATGGGCCATTGCAGCGAATGAGACTTAAAATCAATGCCTTCAAACCGCAGAATTCTCCTTGCCGAAGACACTGACGTGAATGCGCGTCTGATTGTTGCTGTCCTTGAGAAATCGGGGTTCGAAGTGACGGTCGCTGTCGATGGCGTACAGGCTCTCAAATTCGCTGAAATCGGTGAATTCGATCTGATCCTGATGGACGTAAACATGCCCGAGATTGACGGGCTGGAGGCCACGCGCAGGCTGCGCGCGGGCACGTCCGAGATGAACGAAGTCACGATCATCGCGTTGACCGCAGATGACGACCCCGCCGCACAGCGCCGCTGCATCGACGCGGGCATGGACGCCTATCTGTCCAAGCCGATCAACATGGCAACGCTGCTTAAAACCTGCGAAAAGGCCATCATCGACGCAAAGCGCAAATCGGCTTAGGTCCCGTACCCGACTTTGCCGTCGAGCCAGTCTTTCAACAGGCTCGCGGCAATCGCACCCGTGCGCGGCGGTGAGATCTTTTCGTTCTCACCGCGAAAAACCGCGGCCAGTGCATCGCGGTCCAGCCAATACGCCTCGCTCAGTTCGGCTTCTTCCAGCGTAAATTCGTCGTCCAGTGCCTCGGCAATACAGCCGAACATCAGCCCCGCCGGAAACGGCCACGGCTGCGAGCAGAGGTAATCCACGCGGCCACATCGAAGGCCAAGCTCTTCCAACGTCTCGCGGCGCACCGCCTCTTCGATGGTTTCGCCGGGTTCGACAAATCCGGCGATCAGCGAATACAGCGTGTCGGGAAAATGGACGTTGTGCGCGACCGCCACGCGATCCTTGTTGACAACCAGCATAATCACGACAGGGTCAGTGCGCGGAAAATGCTGCGCCTTACAGGTGTCGCACTGGCGCTTCCATCCGCCCTGTGCGGGCTTGGTCGCCCCGCCGCACCGCGCACACCGCTGATGGTTCGCATGCCAGCCGGAAATCGCCTTCGCGCCCGAGACAATCGCCGCCTCATCGCCCTTGAAATCGCCCGAAAACAGCGCCGAGCGCAGGTCGATATACTTACAGCCCTCGGGTTCCTCCGCATCGCCAATGCGGGTCACAAAGCGCGGCTCGTCACCCGCCAGTCCTAAAAACACCGGCGGCTCGTCGCCCGAAACCTCGCCCAGCGGCTTCCACTCCAGCGCCAGCCCGGTTTCGGTCAGGCGAAACAATGTCTGATCGTGCGAGAAAACCACGGTTCTCGCGTTCGGATCGGCGGCCATCCGCGCCAGCGCATCGGGATCATCGCGCAGATGTGCGGCACGGTCGAGCGAGGCCCCGGTCAGAGGCGGCGGTGTGGGATTTTGTATCATGGCGCGGTTTGTAATGCGCTTGCGCCCGATGGGAAACCGATTTCACGGGGTTACGCACGGGGCAACCCGCAAAAGAAAACGCCGGAGAAACCTGCTCTCCGGCGTTTTGATCATCATAGCGGCCCGCAAAAGCGGGAAACCCTTTATCGCCTCAGATATCGTCATAGCCCAGATCGTGGACCTTGACCTTGATACCGCCGGTCAGGAACGCGGCAATATTATACAGGATGGCCAGAACCAGCCCGACGACGAAATACCCCAACAGCATGAACCCGACGGAAATCGCCAGTTGGATCAGACCGTCCTGCGTTTCTGCCATGGCCATGATCGGCTCGAATATCGTCAGCGGCGGCGCGTTCACGCCCGTTGGCAACATCGGCAAAACAAAAATACCGATCAGCGTGACCACGACGATCAGCAGCAGCATCAGCAGTGCGAAAAAAATTCCGAAAGAAATGGGCCCGACACGGGCGATCTTTTGATACATCAACGTAGTCCCTCTACCTTGTGACAGCCCCGCTGCCATGTTCGCCGTAAGTCTAAACAGTTTTACCGCTCAGGAAAAGCCGTTTCCATGATCTCATCCGCCGATCTTTCAAGGGAAATTGCGTGCGGCTTCAATCCCGTATGCGGTGTGGACGAGGTGGGTCGCGGGCCGTGGGCAGGCCCGATTGTTGCCGGAGCAGCGATACTTAGCGGTAATCACGGAATCGAAGGGATAGCCGACTCGAAGGTTGTCGCTCGCGCGGAACGGGAACGGATTGCCGCCTTGTTGCATCAGCGCGCCGATGTCGGAATCGGAATTGTCGAGGTTGCCGAGCTGGATTTGATCGGTTTGACTGCCGCAAACGACCTCGCAATGGCACGGGCCATCGGCGCATTACGGCGCAAACCCGCTTTCGCAATCGTCGACGGAAAGCGCCGGCCCCGAAACCTGCCCTGTCCGTGCGAAGCGATCATCAAGGGCGATGCCATTTCACTGTCCATCGCCGCCGCCTCCATCGCGGCAAAGGTGGCCCGCGACCGGCTGATGACCGCTCTGGCCGCGACCTATCCCCATTACGGCTGGGAAACCAACGCGGGCTATGGCACGGCCAAGCACCGCGAAGGGCTTTTCCGGCACGGCCTGACGCCGCATCACCGGCGATCTTTCAAGCCAATCGCCGATATTTTACTTAAAGAACAACGTATAGAGTCCTGACTTAATTTAGTTATTGACCGATTCAATTCAATGAATCATGTTCGTGCCTGAGGCAAAACCGAGCAGGACTCAAAACATGACCGCTAAAAAAAGCTGTGCAAAACGCAGCGCGCGGTCGACGAAGACATCTGCGCTCCCCATTGACGAAATTCTCGTCGGGGATTGCGTCGAGGCGATGAACCGGCTTCCCGCCGGTTCGGTCGATCTCGTCTTCGCCGACCCGCCCTATAACCTTCAGCTCCGCGGCGAGCTGAAGCGTCCGAATGAAACCAAAGTCGACGGCGTCGTCGATGCCTGGGACCAGTTTTCCAGCTTTGATGCCTATGACCGCTTTACCCGCGACTGGCTCGCGGCGGCGCGGCGGGTGCTGAAGCCGAACGGTGCTTTGTGGGTCATCGGCAGCTATCACAACATCTTCCGCGTCGGATCGGCACTGCAGGATCTCGATTTCTGGGTGCTGAACGACATCATCTGGCGCAAGACCAACCCGATGCCGAACTTTCGCGGCAAGCGGTTCACCAACGCGCATGAAACGCTGATCTGGTGTGCGAAATCCTCCGATGCGAAGTACACGTTCAACTACGAAGCCATGAAGGCGTTGAACGAGGATCTGCAAATGCGCTCTGACTGGGTGCTGCCGATCTGTACGGGGAAGGAGCGCCTGAAGGACGAAAACGGCGTCAAAGCGCATCCGACGCAAAAGCCCGAAGCGCTGTTGCATCGGCTGTTGTTGGCCACGACCAATCCCGGCGACGTTGTGCTGGACCCGTTCTTCGGGGTCGGCAGCACAGGGGCTGCGGCAAAGCGGTTGGGGCGGCGCTATATCGGCATCGAGCGCGAGGAAACCTATGCGGGGTTTGCGCGCGAGCGGCTGGCCGGAATCTCGCCTTACGAGGAGGCGGCGATCTCTGTCACCAAGCCGAAACGCTCTGAGCCGCGTGTGCCGTTCGGTACGCTGGTCGAGCGGCGTTTGGTCAAGCCCGGCGCGACGCTCTACTCGCCAAACCGTCGCCACAGCGCGATTGTGAGGGCGGACGGGACGGTCGAGGCCGATACCGCTGCGGGATCGATCCACAAGATCGGTGCGCTGGTGCAAGGGGCTGAAGCCTGCAACGGCTGGACCTTCTGGCACATGGAGCAAGGCAAGGAATTCGCCCCCATCGACGTGCTGCGCCAGCAAATCCGTGAGGAGATGGCGACGGCCGCATAAAGTTGCTTGGAAGCGGTTCGCGCCTTGCGAGCCGCTTCAAAATCTCAGGTCCGCAAAATTTTCGGTAGTTTCCGGACATCACATGCGCAGGGCTGAAAGTATTTTGTGGCTCACTGGCTCTCAGTTTCGCAAGGGGAGCCGCGCCATGTCATATGAAGTGCTGATTTTCGGGTTTGTGATCTGGGTGATCTATTCCCGGCTGAAACCCGCGATCAAGGCTCAAACGGGAGATGCGCCGGATATGGGCGACATTCTCAAAGGCATTCGCGGCGTCATTGACCAGCGCGAGGCTGCGGAGGCGACCCCCGCAGACGCTGTGTCATGGGATAAAAAAGCGCCCGCCAAGCCCAAGAAAAAGCGCGGGGCGCAGTCCACCCGTGATCTTTTGAAACAATATGGCGGTGAATGAGGGCGCGGGAGGCATCTTGCCCCTTTAAACCACACGCCGCATGGGTATAACGGCTCTGCCGTGCGAAATCTGTCGCGCGGATTATGTTTGCAGAGACCAGACCCATGAAATTCACGCTCTCCTGGCTGAAAGATCATCTCGAAACCGAGGCGGGCCTCGACGAGATTTGCGATGCACTGTCCGATATTGGACTTGAGGTTGAGGGCGTCGAAGACCCGGCCGATGCGCTGGGGGCGTTTCGGATTTGCCGCGTGATCGAGGCGACGCAGCATCCCGATGCGGACAGGCTGCGCGTATGCCGGGTCGAGATTTGGCCGAACGGGCCGGAGGCGGCTTCCGAAGAAATTCAAGTTGTCTGCGGCGCACCGAATGCGCGGACGGGAATGATCGGCGCCTTTGCCGGGATCGGCGCATATATTCCGAAATGGGAAGAGGAAGACCGCAAAAAGTCCGGCCTCAGCGATGCCCAAGCGGCGGCGAAGCGCGAAGCGGGCGAGTACAGCATCAAGAAGGCGACCATTCGCGGCGTCGATACGCTGGGGATGCTGTGTTCCGAGGCGGAATTGCTGATCTCCGACGACCATGACGGTGTGATCGACCTGTCCGAAGACGCGCCGCTGGGTGTGCGCTTCATCGACTACAAAGGCATGAGCGATCCGGTGATCGAGATTGCCATCACGCCGAACCGCCCCGATGCGCTCGGCGTGCGGGGCGTGGCGCGTGATCTGGCCGCGCGGGGCGTGGGGACGCTGAAGCCCGCTCCGGTGGAGCCTGTGCCGGGCGTTTTCAAAAGCGCGATCAATGTGACTTTGGGCGATGATGTGAGCGACAAGGCGTGTCCGCTGTTCGTGGGCCGGCATATTCGCGGCGTCAGGAACGGGCCGTC
>CALGNW010000302.1 GCA_937958345.1 uncultured Neomegalonema sp.
TAGACAATCCGCAACATATATTAGGTAAAATTTTCGAAAATCAAATACTCATAAATACGATACGCTGAATATAAAATATTCATAAATTTTCATCGGCCAGTATCTGCCCACGGCAAATACAACCTTGCGGTTTGATTTCCCGTCTGAGCGGAATGGCAAGAGGATCGCGGCATGATGATCAACGACGAATACACCCCCTCGGACGGGACAGCCGATGAGAATGACCAGCAACTAATCGCAAGCCCTTATCTCATGCGTCCTCTGCGGTCATTTCCTGACGCCAGGGAGATGAAAGAAAACGGGATTAAGCCGATTGCTTTCGATGACCGCCGCACGGCGCAGCGCCACGAGACGTCGCGTCCGGCCAGAGCGACCGTCTTTAACCGTTCGGAACCGCTGTCTTGTATTGTCCGGGACGTGTCAAAGGACGGTGCGAGGATCGAGATTACCGACGCAACGACCTTCGTCCCCAAAGACCTCAAGGTTCATGTGTCGGATACCGGGATGACATTTGAGTGCATTCTGCGCTGGCGGCGCGGCAATCAGATCGGGCTGGAATTCGTGATGCGTGATGACGAGTAGACCTTAAACCGGCCTCGACCCGACAATCGCCTTTATCCCGCCCCGACAATCCCTATGATCAGGGAAAACGGAGCAGGGTATGAAACGTATAATCTTCGCGGCGGCAATGGGGCTATGCGCTCTGCCCTCACAAGCCGCTGATCCAACGGCAAAAGAGCTGTTCAAGGACATCGAAACACCGGCCCGCGCCGCGCCCCAATCGCTGGGCGGGTATGCAAAGGGCTGTTTGGCCGGAGGTGTCCGTTTGTTTGAGGATGGTCCGACATGGGCGGCGATGCGTCTGTCGCGCGGGCGCAACTGGGGACATCCGGCGCTGGCGGATTTTATCTCGCGGTTCTCTGCGGCGGCAACGCGTGTCGGATATGACGGGCTGTTAATCGGTGACATGGGCCGCGCACGGGGCGGGCCGATGATCAGCGGCCATCGCTCGCACCAGATCGGGCTGGATGTCGATGTCTGGATGCGGCCCATGACAGAACGGCCAGACGCCCGACAACGCGAGGACTGGTCTTCGTATGATGTTGTCAAAGGACGCGCGACTCTGGACCGCGACCTTTGGGAAAAAAGCGCGTGGCGGGCCATCGGAATTGCGGCACAAGATCCGGCGGTGGCGCGGATATTCGTTAACCCCACGATCAAGCGGGAACTGTGCAGGGCGTCGCCCGGTGCGCCGTGGTTGCGCAAGGTGCGGGCCTGGTGGGGGCATGATGCGCATTTTCATGTCCGGCTGTCCTGCCCTGCCGGGGTTCCAGGCTGTGTCGATCAGCCTGCGCCGCCCGCAGGCGACGGCTGCGGCAAGGAGTTAAACTGGTGGTTCACCGGCGAACCCTATGCACCCAGCGATAAACCGCCGCCCAAAGACCTGACCATGGCTGATCTTCCCGAAGCCTGCGAAGCGGTTTTGGACGCCAAATGATGCGGTTTTGGCCTGCGCTCGCCCTTGCCGCGCTGATGGCGAATGCCGCCTGTGCGCAGGAGCGGTTTGCGACGGGCCAAGGCGAGACGCGCCCTCTGCGGTTTTCGGATTCGGACCCCGGCCAAACGCAATTCGGTAAGCTGGACTTTCTCGGCGGGTTGGAGTGGTCGTCGGACCGTGCCGATTTCGGCGGGTTCTCCGGCATGCTGCTGGACGATGACGGCACGCTGACCGCGATTACGGACAAGGCGCATTGGGCGCGGGCCAAGTTGATCTTTAATCCGCAAGGCGGGCTGGCGGCGATTGAGGGGCTGGAGGTCTGGCGGCTGTACGAGACGGAGGACACGTTTCTTCAACGCCCTGACACCGACGCCGAAGCGGTGACGCGGGATGGGGATGATCTGTTGATCGCCTTTGAGGGCAACCACCGCGTATCGCGTTTTGCCGGACTGGGTGCGCCGGAGCAAAGGCTGGAAAACCTGCCGGACTTTTCGCATCTGGGGAACAACAAAGGGCTGGAGGCTCTGCTGCAACTGCCGGACGGGCGGTTGCTGATGGCCTCTGAAGAACCGCCATCCGATGCGGAGGGCAACGACCATGTCGGCTGGATCATGCAGGGCGACAAGGCCGAGCGGTTCAGGATCAAACGCGCCGGACGATACAGCCTGACCGACCTCGCGCTCGGACCGGATGGCGAGACAGTATACCTGCTAGAGCGGCGGTACTCTCTGCTCGGCGGGCCGGGCATGCGGATACGGCGGTTCCCGCTGGCCGATGTTGCCCCCGGTGTGCTGATCGAGGGCGAGGCGCTGATCGACCTTGGTGCGGGACATGCGGTCGATAATATGGAGGCACTGGTCGCGCGGCGCGGCGCGTCGGGCGAGACGGAGCTGTTCGTCCTGTCGGATGACAATTTCAGCATGCGGCAGCGCACGCTGCTGTTACATTTCCGGGTGTCGGACCGCACGTAAACGCTCGGCTGTCAGAAATATGAACACCGTTCATATTTTTATTGAACGCTGTTCATTTTCCTGTATGATATCTTCGACGCTCAGGCAGATCGTGCCGGACATGCCGTCGGGAATCACGCCATGGAAGCTTTGTTCGGTCTGGTTATTCTTGTTCTGATCGCAGTGCCGGTCGTGGTGATCTGGCTGGCCTTCAGTCACATCGCCCTGCGGCGCAAGGTGGAGGAACTTGGCGGCGAAATTAACCGGCTGCGCTCGGCTGGGGCTGTCGGAACAGAGGTCTCGCCATCGCGGATACCGAGAACCGCAGAGACGGCGCAAGCCGACACGCGGACCGATGCCGGACGGAAGGCAGCCATGGCAAAGGTGGCCAAGCCGCACCCTCTTCCCGCTGCCCCCCAAACAGCGCCGAAATCCTATGTTTTCGATGCCGCGAATTTCGGACGGTTCAGCAAATGGGTATCGGAAAACTGGTTTATCGCCGTGGCGGCTCTGTCGTTGGCGATGGCGGGTATTTTCCTCGTTCAATACGGCATTGAGAACGGTA
>CALGNW010000303.1 GCA_937958345.1 uncultured Neomegalonema sp.
ATTTCATGGGTCAGCGTATCGCGCTCGACCTCCAGCCATGCGCGGCAGCCGGAAACATGATGCCAGTATTCGGTATGCGGCCCGCGCGGATTGCTGCGCAGGTACACGGCGTCGTGCCATTCCTTGGCACTCGCCTCCAGTGGCGGATAAGTCACCGTCGCATCGCCGCCATAGCTGAATTCGCTGTGATCGCGGTCGCCGCAAAAAGGGCAGGGAATGATAATCATGTGCTGTCAGTCCTTGCGGAACAGGCGGTTGAAAAATCCGCCAGATGGTTGCGTCGCGGCGCGCAGCAGGCTTTTCATCTCGGTGATACGGCCTTCGGGACCGAACCGGACCCGCAAATCGCCATCCTCGACCGAGGCGGTGATCTCGCCTTCCTCGGTTTCCTCGACGGGGAAGCCTTCAGCCTTGAAATACGCCTCAATCGCGGCACGCTGTGCCGGTATCTCGAATGTGCTGATGCTCTCGGCGACCACGCGCTGAACCCGCCCCAGCAGATGATGCTCCGGCGTCCTTTGCAGTCCATCACGGATCACCAGATAGGCCGCTCCGCCGTCATAGGGCGCGCGGTAATAACAGCCGGCCCCTGTCTCGCCGACGGCGACCATTGCAAGCTGATGGCAAAACGGCTCGGCGGCGGGTGTCTCGGCCTCAAGCAGTTCGGGAATTTTCCGGCCCTGCCCGATGTCGCGCATGCGTTTTGCGGCGGCAAGAACCTCCGGCGGCAATTCGGTGCTGGTGTTCGCCCATGCCCACAGCCACGATCCGGCCTGCGCACCGTATGACCCGAGCAAGCCGACCTGAAACGTCGGACCCCCGGCAAAGGACAGCGTACCGTTCTGAAGATTCAGATCCCACGCGCCCGCGCCGTCGATGGTATCGGCCAGCGTCAGTTGTTTGGCATAGGATGCCAAGGCGTGCCGGGTGAACGTCTCGTCAAAGGCTTTTGATGACATCAGTGTAACTTGGGGGTTGGCCCCATGCCTTTCTCGTCAATCGCATATCCCGTCTCGAACCGGTCCAGCGAGAACGGCGCGGTCAGCGCGTCGGGCCGGTCATTCGCGATCAGATCGGCAAAATGATACCCGCTCGCGGGTGTCGCCTTGAACCCGCCATAGCACCAGCCCGCATTCAGATAGAGATTATCCAGCGGCGTCTTCGACATAATATGCGTGCCGTCCATGGACATATCCATGATCCCGGCCCAGTGGCGCAACAGCTTGACCCGTCCCAGGCACGGCATCACCGCCATCGCACATTCCGCCACATCCTGAACGATCGGCAGATTGCCGCGCTGGGCGTAAGAGTTATAGAAATCGAGGTCGCCGCCGAAGACCATGCCGCCCTTGTCGGACTGGCTGATATAAAAGTGCGAACCGGGCGCGCCATAGCTGACGACGTGATCCAGCAGCGGTTTCAGCGGCTCGGACACAAAGGCCTGCAGCTTATGAGTCTCAATCGGCAGGCGTTCTATCCCCGCCATCGCCATGACATGTCCTGTAGAACCGGCAACCGCGACGCCGATTTTCTTGGCGCGAATCGTTCCGCGCGATGTCTCGACACCCGTCACCGCGCCATTCTCCCGCAGAAATCCTGTGACTTCGCAGTTTTGAAGAATATCAACGCCCCGCGCATCGGCCCCGCGTGCGAATCCCCATGCAACGGCATCATGCCGCGCGGTTCCCGCCCGTTTTTGCAAAATCGCGCCGAGAATCGGAAAACGCGCATTCTCCGAATAATCCAGATGCGGAACCAGCGCCCTGACCTGATCGCGGTCCAGTATCTCGGCCTCGATCCCGTTCATAACCATGGTATTGGCGCGCTTTGCCTGTGCGTCCCGCGCGGCAGGCGTATGAAACAGCCCCAACTGACCGCGCTGCGAGAACATGACATTATAATTCAGGTCATGGGCGAGATTTTCCCATAGCTTGACGGAATGCTCGTAAAACTCGGTGGAATGAGGCTGCACATAGTTCGACCGGACAATCGTCGTATTCCGCCCGACATTCCCGCCGCCAAGCCATCCCTTTTCGACGACCGCGATATTCGTCAGGCCGTGATTCTTTGCCAGATAATACGCCGTTGCCAGCCCGTGCCCGCCGCCGCCGACAATAATCGCATCATACGCGGCCTTGGGTTCCGGATCGCGCCATGTGCGCTCCCAACCCGTCTGGCCCCGGAAGCCCTCGCGCAGAACCGACCAACCTGAATACCGTTTCATCCGTGCCTCCACCAACGCGGTAACGCTAGCGTTCACTGTTGGACCGGCCTAGCCTGTTTGGGAACTATTTTGATCCACAGGCGACAAGATTGTTGTGCGTTCGCAACGGCGTTGCCGCATCGCACAATAAATCGTACGATTTGAGGACGTACACTTGAAACGATTTCCGATTTGTGTGCATTAGTTAAACCGAGACGGCGATTCTAACGCGTGATAAGTGTTGGATTGCACCGAAATGTGTGTAAAATCGCCGAAGTAAATATTTGTGTTGCTACAGGGGAAGGTCCCGATATGCCCATGACGACAATGATTAAACGCGTTTCCGCACTGACCTGTGTTGCTGCACTGGTTTCGGGTCAGGCTTTTGCAAGTGCGCAGAACGAGTACACGCTTCAGCCGGTGGTCAACGTACAGCCCGTCGAACAGTATGTTGCACCGGTCGTGCAGGAATACGTTGCGCCGGTCGTGCAGGAATATGTGGCCCCTGTTCAGGAAGCTGAGCCAGAGCCGGTATATGTAATTCAGGAAGTTCAGCCTGTTGAGCCGGTAAT
>CALGNW010000304.1 GCA_937958345.1 uncultured Neomegalonema sp.
CCTCTAGTTTTCTTTTGCGGCGTCGGTTTCGTCAGTCTCGTCACTGTCATCAGCCAGAGCTTCGCCCTCGCCGACCTTCTCGAAGTAAATATCGGCACATCCCCGCACATTCGTATTCACGTGCGACAGCGCCAGCGCGCCCCGGTCCTGCGTGCCCTGCATCTCTTCGACCAGTTCATTGACGCTTGCTTTGGTCATCTTTTTGAACAGATCGACGGTCTCTTCTCCATCGGCTTCAACCTGTCCGATAAAGATCGACTGCATCGCCAGCAAGCCATCAAGCTCGGGTTGCAACTCGGGCGAGCCGTCCTGCACGACCCCCTGATAAAACCACGCCAGCGTCGCGACTTGCGATCCGCAAAAGGCGAGGTTCTGTGAGGGGTCAATATCGGGTAGGTCCGTCTCGGCTTGCGCGGCGGTGGCGGTCACAGTCAGCAGAGCGGCGGCAATTATTGTTCGGATCATGTCATCTCCATTCCGGTCAGTGCGGCGAGTATGACGGCACATCCGAGAAGAATTAAGGCAATTCCGACCCCGCGAGTCCACCGCTCTGCGGCAGGTAAAAGCTTTTCCGCGACGAAATAAGCGGCGATCACCGCCATCCACCAGGGGTTCATCACACCCAGCACGAACATGAGCCCCATAATCGCAATACAACAGCCGACGCAGTACATGCCGTGCCGCAAACCCATCGGAAAAGCGCCGCGCAATCCCTCGCGCCAATGGGACAGCAAAAACGCCATCGGCGAGCGGCAATGCTCAAGGCACATGTCCTTCAGCGGGGTCATCTGGTACATTCCGGCGGCAATCAGCAGTCCCCCTGCCGCCAAAGGCGTCGCCTGCGTCCCGCCCAGAGTAAAATACGCGCTGTCCCTCAGGCCCAGCTGCACAAAAGCCAGCGCGACCGAGACCGCGGCCCAAAGCGCGAAATAGCCACCGAAAAACGAAACGATCCGCAGCGCCAGCAATGCGCCCGAATGCTCTTTCGCCGCCAGTCCGGCATAGACCGACATCACCGGCGCCATCGACGGCAGCATCATGGCGAGCATCATCAGAATCCACATGACTGACGTCGATACCGCAATGCCGACGGTCCAGCCTTCGGGCACGGCCATCTGGGGCATCATCGCCATCAGCCACCACAGCGGCAGGCAAACGATAAACATCGCCGCCAACGTCACCGCGCGCGGGTCGCCCATAAAGCTGGAAAATCGCTGTACCGCCGCCATGCGCCGATCCCCAAAACATTCCACACCGCATTGGCGGGAATTATTCCGCGTGTCAATCGCGTTTCACCGAACCGTGTTCACCGCTTCGTAAATTCTTTCACCGGCTTTCCGCGGCGGGGGCCGAGACGGTCATTTTTGCCGCACTTTCCGAATATTATCGGCCCAAAACACCCGTTTAGGCTCGGGAGCGTTAACGCAATTTAACTTTTTGGTCGTAAAACACGTCCGACCCTGAGAACGGAGCCACCATGACCGCGTTACCCAAACCTCTGACGACCGTCACACCCAACACGCCGGAATTCCTGTCGTTGCCGATGATCACGCCGACGGGATTTCGCGAATACGACGCCCGCTGGCGCTTTCCGGAAGAGATCAATCTGATGGGCATTCAGGCCGTCGGGCTTGGCCTCGGCACGATGCTGCAAAAGATGGGCAAGGCTCAGATTGTCGTCGGCTGCGATTATCGCGCGTACTCGCTGTCGGTTAAACAAGCCCTGACGCTGGGCCTGATGAGCGCGGGGTGCGAGGTGCATGATATCGGCGTCTGTCTGTCGCCGACGGTTTATTTCTCGCAGTTCGATCTGGACATTCCGGCCTGTGCGATGGTGACGGCGAGTCACAATCCGAACGGCTGGACGGGGGTCAAGATCGGCTCGGACCGTCCGCTTACGTTTGGTCCGGCGGAAATGTCCGAGCTGAAAGAAACCGTGCTCGAGGGCAAGGGCGTTTCGGCGGCGGGCGGCTCGTTCCGGGTCGTGCCGGGATTTGCCGAGCGGTATCTCGACGATGTCGTCGGCACGGCAAAACTGTCGCGCAAGCTCAAGGTGGTTTGCGCCACGGGCAACGGCACGGCGTCGATGTACGGGCCGAAGATGCTGGAGCGTCTCGGTGCCGAAGTCATCCCGCTGCACACCGCGCCGGATTACGATTTCCCGAACTACAATCCCAACCCCGAGGCGATGGAGATGCTGCATTCCATGCGCGACAAGGTGCTGGAGACAGGCGCGGACCTTGCCGTCGGCTTTGACGGCGACGGCGACCGCTGCGGTGTCGTCGACGATGAGGGCGAAGAGATTTTCGCGGATAAAGTCGGCGTCATGCTGGCGCGGTCATGGTCAAAGGATCATCCCGGCGCGACCATCGTGGCCGATGTCAAATCGACCGGCCTTTTCGCCAGCGATCCGGTTTTGCAGGCGGCGGGCATGAAGGCCGATTACTGGATGACGGGTCACAGCCATATGAAACGCCGGGTCAAAGAGGTCGGCGCATTGGCGGGGATCGAGAAATCCGGTCACTATTTTCTCGCCGGTCCGTTGGGCCGCGGATACGACGACGGCATGGTCGTCGCGCGCGAGATTTGTCTGATGCTTGACCGCGCGGGCGGCAAGATGAGCGATCTGCGCAAGCAGCTGCCCCCGGTCTGGACGACGCCGACGATGTCGCCCTATTGCTCGGATCTGGAAAAATACGACACGATCAAAAAGGTCGTTGCGGCCTTCGAAGACATGGCGGCATCGGGCGGCGCACTTGCGGGCCGCAGGATCACCAAGGTCACCACGATCAACGGCGCACGGGTCGAACTTGAGGGCGGCGGCTGGACGCTGGTTCGCGCCTCGTCCAACACACCGAACCTTGTGGTGGTCTGCGAAAGCCCGAATTCCGACGAAGAAATGCGCACGATCTTCGAGGCCACCCGCGCCTTTCTCGACGGTTATCCTGAAATCGGTGAATACGACCAGACGTTATAATCGCCGCGCCATTGACTCTGCCATTCCCGCGAAAGCGGGAAACCCGACCCGCACAAAAGCGGCCATCTCAACCCGCACAAGACACACGAACCCCTGACCCGCAAGGGCCATGGGTTCAGTGCATAATACAAATAATAGGCCCTAAGACGTGTCGGCGATCCACAGCCGCGCCAAACTCTGGCATTCGCAGAGGATTTTATCGACCGCGCGCTCGTCTGCCGAGCGCCCCTTTTCCCGATGCCCCGGCGGCGTGTTGATCCGCAAAACGCCCTGCCCCGACAATCGGGCCGACCGTTTGCGCCGCGCCTCCAGCCGTTTCAGCCTGCGCGCCTGCCCCTCCAAATCACCCAGCGCCTTTGCCAGCGCATTCAACCGGCGGCACAGCATTTCGGCACTGACCGGATCATCGGGCGACGGCTTGGCCGCCTCGGGTTCCGGCGGTATATCCCGCCCGTCAAAGAAAAAGATGCGCGGGCCGATGCCCTTACGCTGCTTGCCCTTTGCCCGCGCGGGCTTTTTGCGCGGATCAAACAACGGAAACGCCAAAGACTTTGACGCGCCTGTGCTGCGCTTGGCCGATTTATCGCGCGCCGGTCCGCGCACATACTCTTCATCAGGCATATGACGCGCCCACAGAAAAACCACGCGCCGCAGCGCCGATTCAGCAGGCCGCAAAAGCCGCAAGACCATCAGCCGGACCCGGCGGGGCACACGCCCGACCGACCCGTCCGCCTGCAAACCAAGCGCCGCCACCATCACCGCCAAAACGCGCAGCAAGGCAGTCCGGTTGATCTCGATGGCGGCGTCCCAGTTCAAAGCGTTTGCGTCCCTGTGTTGCGATTCAATG
>CALGNW010000305.1 GCA_937958345.1 uncultured Neomegalonema sp.
TGCGTGCTGCACCCCGGCGCAAAGCTGTGCATGGGTTGTTTTCGCACCGGTGATGAAATCGCGCGCTGGTCGCGCATGGACCCCGCCGAGCGCCGCACGATTATGGCCGGTCTTGCCGAGCGCGAGCCGCTGATTACCAAGGCCGCGCCTGTGATGCGGCCCGGTCGCCGCACCAACAGGCGCTTTGCAAAACGGACGCCCGAATGAAACGCATGATTTCTCTCTCGCCCCTGATGTTGGCTGGTTGCAGCGAGTTTACCGCCCGCGCACCGGAGGTGTTTGGCGGTGCAGATGGCGTAATGCGCATTGTCTATGTCGTGCTGCTGCTGTTTTTGATTGCAGGCGGTGTCAGCATCCGGGGGCAGGGCGGATGGCTGAAAACCCTGCGCAATATCTTGGGCATTGCACTGGCCTTTCTGCTGCTGATCGTCGGTTATACCTATAAGGATCAACTCGGCGGGGTTTACAGCCGCGTGAAGGCGGAGATCATTCCCGGCAGGCCGCAAAATTTGGGCGGCGGCGAAGTGATCCTACGGCGGAATGGCCGCAGCGGACAGTTCGAAACGACCGCGCTCGTCAATGGAACCGAGACAACCTTTATGGTCGATACCGGCGCGTCCAGTGTCGTGATCCCCTATGACGAGGCCAAGCGTATCGGCATTGCCGATACCGATTTGAACTATATTCTTCAGGTGAGCACGGCCAACGGGACGACATTTGTCGCGCCGATCCGCCTGAATGCCCTTAAAATCGGTGATATCGTTGTGAACGACATCCGTGCGGCGGTGTCTCAACCGGGCGAGTTGGACGGCGGTTTGCTGGGGATGACATTCCTTGACCGGTTGGAGGGGTACAGCGTTTCAGGCGATGTTATGACCCTGAAACAGTAGGAGGCCGTCATGCTCGAAGATCGCTATGGTAACGGGCTGAGCACCGCGTCGGCGGCGGCGCGCGATGCCTATGTGCGCGGGATGGACCTGAACCTGTCGGCCAATGCGGGCGTCGAGGAGGCGCTGTGCGAGGCGGTGGCGCATGATCCGCGTTTCGCGCTCGGCCATCTGGCGATCGCCCGTAACCGTCAGGTTATGGGTGACGGCACGGGTGCGCGCGAGGCATTGGGCGTTGCGCGGGGATTTGCGGCGAACCTGAGCGAACGCGAGCAAAGCCAGTTGAACACGTTGGGTTTGCTGATCGAGGGCAAAAGTGCCGATGGTTACGCGGCGGCGCGGGCGCATCTGGATACGTTTCCCCGCGATCCGATGGTTGCGCAAACCTGTCTGGGGGTGTTCGGCCTGATCGGATTTAGCGGCCAACCCGGGCGGGAGGCGGAAAACCTCGCACTGGCTGAATATCTTGCGCCGTATTACGGAGATGATTGGTGGATGCTGGGCAATCTGGCCTTTGCCCAGATGGAAGCCGGACAAACCGGACCGGCGGAAGTCAGCGTCGAGCGATCCATCGCGCTCAATCCGCAGAGCGCCAATAGCGCGCATTATCGGTCGCACTTGTATTATGAAGTTGGCGAGACGGATGCCGGGTTGAAGTATCTGGAGGATTGGAGCGCCGGTTACGATCGGGGCGGGATTTTGCATTGTCATCTGGCGTGGCACATCGCGCTGTGGTCGTTGGCGCGCGGTGATATCGACGGGATGTGGCGTGCTGTTGATGCCGACATCGACCCCGCCAAATCAAGCAGTCCGGCACTGAATGTTCTGACCGATCTGGCGGCAATTCTTTACCGTGCCGAGATTGCGGGGGTTTCTGTCGCGCCCGAGCGGTGGGAACGGGTCAGCGCGTTCGCCGCTGAACGCTTTGGCAAGCCGGGGCTGGCCTTTGCCGATGTTCATGCCGCGCTGGCGCATGCGATGGCAGGTCGCGGCGATGCCGTGGTGAAAATAGTCGACGGGGCGCGCGGCCCCGCAGCCGATATGGTGCGGCTGCTGGCGGAAGCCTTTGCGGCGATTGCCAAGCAGTCGTGGCAGGAGGCGGCGGCGCATCTGACCCGTGCCATGGGTGACCATGCCCGTATCGGCGGCAGCCGCGCGCAACGCGACCTGATCGAATACGCGATGGTGAATGTCTTGCTGAAAATGGGGCAGGGCGACGAGGCACGGCGGATGCTGGCCATGCGGCGTCCGATGACAGCGACAGGCGGCGCGGTGAGCGGACTGTGACCCGCGCAGGCTAAAGCGCGAGCCAATGCGCCGGATCGCCCTCAACAGTATCGGGGCGGAAATATGCAACGGCGCGCGGCGGCCCGTCGGCACCGCGCCATGGTGCGATGCCATGCAATGCGAGCGGATGCATGACATAGGCGCAGCCCAAACCCGGTGCGATCTCGGTCGCTTTGCAGGTGTCGAACACGCGCTGGCGGGCATCGGTGTATGTATCGGTGATGTCGATGCCGCGCCACTCATCCGCAGGCACACCGGCAAATCGCTCCTTGAACGCAGCGCGCATCACCTCGTGCGAGCCTTCCCAAACCACAAACGCACCCTGTTCGGGGCCGGCATCGCTGAGCGGAATGCCGAGCAAAAAGCCATGGGTTTCCGACAGCCTGCGCCGCCGACCGGGCAGGATGCGCTCTAAACCGTCCATATGGGCGGCACATCGCGCGATGCGGTATCGGTAGGCGGCGGCGGATTCCTCGTCGCCATGGCCGGGATAATCCGAAGTGACGATAGAGATCTGTGCGGCATCGAGTGCCAGCGTCTGATAACCCAGCTGGTCGCTGAGAAAATCCGTCGCCGGTCCGGCCAGCGGCGGAATTGCAAGCGCCCCGACAGATCCGTCGTCCGCGTTGGGAAGAATGTTTACGCCGACAAACCAGGTGCGGGCGCAGCGCCACCAGGAATCATGAGCGGGGTCCTTCGCCACCCGCGCCGCAAAGGCCGCACAGGCTGTTGCCCACGCGAGCGTGGACGGGTGGGATGCGAATTCTGTCCAACCGCGCGTCCGGTATTCGCCCAGTTGATCAGGCATCGGTCGTTTCGGGTAATTCGACCCTTTTGAGGGCCTCAAGGAGGACATTCGGGCCTGCATCCGGCAAATGTGCGTTTTCGGCAATATAACGCCGCCATGCCCTTGCACCCGGTAAGCCGCTGAAAAGACCTAACATATGCCGCGTAATCGAATGAAGGCGTACTCCGAGTTTTCCCTGCTCGGCGGCGTATTCAGCCATGTTTTCAAGGATTTTGCGCGGGTTTTGCGCGGGTTTTGCGTCAAAAAGGGTATCCATCTGACCGACGACGGTGTCGGGGTGATGGTACGCCGCGCGCCCGATCATCACACCGTCAAAGCCATTGTTCAGATGAGCCCGCGCCTGATCCACCGTCTCAACACCGCCGTTTAGGATAATCTCAAGGTTTTGATTTTCCTCTTTAATCGCGCGTGCGAGTGAATAATCAAGCGGTGGAATTGTGCGGTTTTCTTTCGGTGACAACCCGTCGAGCCACGCCTTTCTGGCATGGATTGTAAAGCTGCGGATTCCAACGCCGGACACTGTACGGATGAACTCCCGCAGCGCAATCTCCGGGTCTTGGTCGTCAACACCAATGCGGCATTTAACTGTGATTTCAGCAGCTTGTGTCGCGCGGCTCATCGCATCAACGCACCGCGCGACCAGTACAGGATCACGCATGAGGCACGCCCCGAACGCCCCGGATTGCACCCGATCTGACGGGCAACCCACGTTCAGGTTGATTTCCTGATAGCCGAAATCTGCACCGATCCTGGCGGCCTCGGCGAGCTGTGCTGGATCAGAACCGCCCAACTGCAATGCAAGCGGTTGTTCCATATCAGAAAAACCGAGAAGCTTATCGCGGTCCCCGTGAACCACTGCTGCTGCCGTCACCATCTCCGTGTATAGTAATGCACGCTGAGAGAGCATCCGGTGAAAAACCCGGCAATGCCGATCCGTCCAATCCATCATCGGTGCAACGGAGATCCTGCGGTCAAGCATCTGAATTTCCACAATAAAAAACGCCCGGGAGTTCAACCCCGGGCGTCTGAAAAACCGTGAGGTCGCAGGATTCAGGCCGCAGCAGCGCGGGCCGATTTCGCTTGTTCAATGATCGCTCCGAAGGCGTCCGGTTCGTGAATTGCCAAGTCTGACAATACCTTACGGTCAACTTCGATGCCGGCTTTGGACAGACCGTCGATCACTTCCGAGTATTTCATGCCATGTTCGCGTGCTGCCGCGTTAATACGCTGGATCCACAAAGCACGGAAGTTACGCTTGCGTGCTTTACGGTCGCGATACTGGTACTGCATCGCCTTTTCGACGGCTTGCTTAGCAACCCGGAAGACGTTCTTGCGGCGGCCATAGTAACCTTTGGCCTGCTCGATTACTTTTTTATGACGGGCTTTTTGGACGGTCCCGCGTTTTACTCTCGACATGCGTGATCCTCCTTAGCCGTAGGGCATAAATTGTTTGACGATCTTGGTATCCGGCTCTGACAGAACCATTGTACCGCGTGCGTCACGAATAAACTTACGGGTTCTTTTGATCATACCGTGGCGTTTACCGGCCTGAGCCGATTTAATCTTGCCGGTGGCCGTGACCTTAAAGCGCTTTTTAACGCCAGACTTGGTCTTCATTTTGGGCATTTCGCTCTCCTTCATGCGTAGAAGACGGACTCGGCAGCCCACACTGGCCGGACCGTCATGCAGGCGCGGTGTATAACTCTTGCAAAACGGTCGCGCAACCCTTGCAAAACTCTTGAATGAAGATTGTTTTTCTTCAAGAGTTTTCCCTCGGTGGCGGCGGCCCTATCCCTTAACCGCACCGGCGGTCAGACCGGACACAATCTGGCGCTGAAACACCATCACCATGACAAACAATGGTGCCGTGATCGAGACAACGGCGGCCACGGCAAACATCACATTGCCCTTGGTCTGCGTCGTCCCCAAAAACGAGGCCAGCTTGGGAACCATCGTCTGATTTTCTTTATTCAGCAGCATCGTGGTGACGGCGAAATCATTATAGGCCAGCAAAAAGCTGAAAAGACCCGTCGTGATTACCCCCGGCCACATCACCGGGATAATCACATGGCGGAATGCTTGAAAGCGGGTACAGCCGTCGACCATCGCGCTTTCATCCAGATCCTTCGGAATGTTCTTGAAGAACGCATGCAGCATCCACAGCGTGAACGGCTGATTGATTGCGACCAGCACGATGATCGTCGTGCTCAGATGCCCCCAAAGGTTCCATTGGTAGAACGGCAACAGATAACCTGCCACCAACGTCATATGAGGCATCGCGCGGGCGATCAGCGCAAACAGCAAAAACCAGAATGCATAGCGATAGGGTGACCGGGACAGGGCGTATCCGCCCAGTGTTCCGCAGGTCAGCGAGATTGTCACGACGCAGATACAGACGATTGTGCTGTTCAGCGCCGCGCGCCAGAATTCTTCCTGTATCCAGGCGCCTTCATAGCCGTTCCCCGTGAACGCCGCGCCGGTCTCGATTTCGGTCAGCCGCCCGCTCAGTGACTGGGCCCAGTCCGCCTTGGAGAAAAAGTCACCCTCGACTTTGAACGATCCCCACAGGGTCCACAGAAACGGAAAAGCCGCCATGATCAGCCAGATCGCCAGAAATGCCATGGCGAGGAGTTGAACGGGGAGCGGACGCCGTGTTGCAATAGACATCGTCGTCTCCCTCTACTTACCGAAATCGCGATAGGTGCGAACCAGAATTGGTGACAACAGGATTGCGACGCCGACAATCGTCAGAACCGACGTCGCCGCCGCCGAGGACAACAAACGCGTCTCGCCGCCAAGATCATTAAAGATGGCATAGGACAGCGACGTAGCATGCGCCTCTGCGCTAAACGAAATAATCGGCTCGAACACTCTGAAATTATCCATCAACTGGATCAGCGCGACGAACGTGACCAAGGGCGTCAGGTGCGGAATAACGACATAGCGAATGCGCTCCCACCGGCTGGCTCCGTCGATCAGCGCCGCCTCGATCGTGTCCTGATTGACGGTTTGCAGGCCGGCATAGAAAACGACAAAGGCAAACGGCGCGGAGTGCCAGACTCCGTATGTCATCAGCATGGCCCACATCAAACCTGTACTAGCCTTGACCGATAAGGTCGGATCGCCGGACAACCATTGCAAACCGGTCCCCAGAATGCCGCGCGCATCCACCATCCAGAAAAGCACGAGCGAGCCGACCAGCGGCGTGATGATAAAGGGCAAAAGCGAGAAAAAGATCGTCGGGCCTCTGAAAACCTTCGCGACCGAATTGATGGCCAGCGCGATCATAAACCCCAGAATGATGGTCAGCGGCGTGACAATCGCCGTATAGCTCAGCGTGAAACCCATTGCCTTGTAGAAGGGCAGGTTCATCAGCGCCGATCCGAAATCCGGCAGGCCATCCGACTCGACCCATAAAGTCCCGACCTCGGAAATCGCGAGGTGGTTTCTGTCAGTGTAAACATCCAAACCGGCGAACTTGCCCAGCGGTTCGGCGGCGCGAAGGGTTTCCGTCGCTTCCTGATCAATCGCGGTTGATTTTGTACATCCGAACGGACCGCAATTCTCTACCTCGACGATCACCTGCTCGTGCGCGGTGTAAAGCGATTGCGTCACGACAGAGACGATCGGCAGGGCAATGAACAGCAGCATCAGCAATGCCGAAGGCAGGACGAACCAAAAAAACGAACTGTGCTTCATCGCTGCTGCCCCGGCGGTTCGGAAGGGTGCGGTATCTTAAGAAAGCGGGGCCGTTACCAGCCCCGCTCTATCGGCTTCTTATTTCAAAAAGCCCTTTTCGGTTGCGGCGACTGTGTAGGCCGCTTCGATATCCGCAAGCGTTTGCTTGGCTGTTTCGTCGCCTTTCAGGAAGTCTGCGATGTTATCGCCCAGCGCCGTGTGCAGCAGACCCTGGAACGGAACCATCGGATACGGGGTCGCCGAAGCGGCAACGGTCGCCAGCACGCCCTCGTTGACGGGCGACGCTTCAAAGTTCGGCATCAGCCAAACGGCCTGCGACATGGTTTCGTCATTGAGCATATCGGGCGATATGCCTGCCTTCATGGCGAGGAAAGTCGCTTCGGCATCCTCGTCGCTGATGTTCTTTGCGACGGTCCAGCCATCCCACCACAGCGTCGTTGCAGGGCGGCCACTGCCGCCGACCATCAACGGTCCGCCGACCGCGATGTTTGAATACACGTCTTCCTCGGCGCCCTCATCGTCCATCAGGTTGCCGGTACGGCTGCCCCACATGTTGAGCAGCGCCACGTTCCCTGCCTCGACTTCGGCGTTGGTCGCGTTGCTGTCATGGGTCAGATAATCGGGGTTCATGTAGGCGGTCAGCGCCTTCATCATTTCCAGCGCGGCGATGCCGTTCTCATTGTTGATCGACACGTTTGCCGTTCCGGGCTCAAAGAAATCACCGCCCGTACCAATGTACATGTTGGTGAATTCCTGCGCGAGGTTCCAACCGGCCTTGTACGCGCCGCCAACCGGATAATCGAGAATGCCCTCACGACGGATTTTTGCGGCAGCAGCCAACATTTCCTCGTAAGACGTCGGCGCATCCATGCCGATTTTTTCGAGGATGTCCTTGCGGTAAACAAGATGCTGGGCGTTTGCCATAAAGGCGACTGCCATGATCTTTCCGTCTACGGTGATCAGTTGATGCTTCGGAATGTCTTGTCCGTGCTTCGCGACCAGATCGTCGAGTGGCCGGATAACATCCTCGTTGATCAGCGCGACAATCGACGAGTTTGCAACGACAGCTGTCGTGTACTCGGCAGGATCGCCGCTCATGCCGGCGACGTTAATTTTCTGGTGATCAGCGGTGAGGTTCGACTCGACCGTGACGTCTCCGCCCGCACAAGCGGCGGCGGCTGCCGCGATGCTTTGGATTGCGGGGAATTCATTGCCGACGATGCTTACGCGGCCAGATTCGATGCCACAGGCGGCCATGGCGGTGGTGCTGAACAAAGCGGCGAATGCGGCTCCGACAGCGATTGTCTTAAAAGTTTTCATTCCGAGAACCTCCCCGTTGGGTCTTCACATGGCCGGTTCGGTCCGGCGCACTCTTGATGCGGCGAAGATTTCGCCTGCGTTCAGAAAAGCAACCCGCCGAATCGCGGCGGCAGCTTGCATACGTTTGCAGTTAACGCGGTGTCCGAGAACCAACACAAGAACTTTTCGACGGGATAGCGGCGCGAAATAAGGGGGTTGTCCGGCTGTTAATTCCGCTGCAAAGTTTTGCAAACGTATGCACGCGCGGGGACGACAATGGCCGAAATTCAGCTTCGCAATGTGTCAAAGCGATGGGGCACGTTTGTCGGTGTTCAGGATTTTAACCTGACGATTGCCGATCAGGAGTTTCTGGTTCTGCTCGGCCCGTCGGGGTGCGGTAAGACGACGACGATGCGGATGATCGCGGGTCTTGAGGACGCGTCGGGCGGCGATATTATCGTTGACGGCAAGCGGATCAATGATCTGGACCCGAAGGATCGCGACGTCGCGATGGTGTTCCAGTCTTACGCGCTTTATCCGAACATGAACGTCTACGAAAACATCCGCTTTCCCCTCAAAGTGCGCGGTATTCCCGCCTCGGAACATAAAGAACGGGTGATGCGCGCCTCGGCGATGGTCGAGCTTGACGACTTTTTGCACCGCAAGCCTGCCGAGTTATCAGGCGGTCAACGTCAGCGCGTTGCCCTTGCACGGGCGGTCGTGCGCCAACCGAACGTGTTTCTGATGGACGAGCCGTTGTCGAACCTCGACGCCAAGTTGCGGGTTTCGACACGAGCGCAGATCAAGAACCTCAGCCATGAACTGAAGACGACCACCATCTACGTCACCCATGACCAGATCGAGGCGATGACGCTGGCGGATCGGGTCGTTGTAATGAACAAGGGCGTGGTGCAGCAGGTCGGGACACCGACCGAGATTTACGACAACCCCGCGAATACTTTCGTTGCGGGCTTTATCGGGTCGCCTGCGATGAACCTGATTGACGGAAACCTTCAAAACGGCACGTTTACGGCTGATAAAATCTCGATTTCGGGACTGCGCGCAGATCGTGAAGGCCCGGTCACCCTCGGGTTCCGCGCCGAAGACGCCTCCGTTGCCCAAGGCGCATCACAAGCAAATTCGAGCGTCTATTCCCTCGAATTGTTGGGCGAGGCAACGATGGTCACGATGCGCGCGGGCGGCACAATCCTGTCGGTCAAATCGGGTAAAGATTATAGAACTGAGATTGGTGACCCCGTCAGTGCGCACATACCGGCGGACATTTGTCACCTTTTCGACGCCGCGTCGGGCGAGCGGTGGTAGCCGGCGGGCGAGGGCGTGTTTCCAACCGCTTGCCGGATCGTACATCGAACACCTCAAGTTCAGCTAAGCAATGCCTAATAATCTCTTAGTAATAGATCGCGGCGTTAACCGTTAAAATCGCGTAACCATACTATACAGCGTCACTTTTACGCCGTAACTCATTTTTCCGAAAGTGATTGCCGGTATCGTTCCCCTAAGCTTACGGGGGACACCATGAATTTTGCTTCAAACATCGTAGAGCCAATCTTTGAGCGTGAAGTATTGGACCGTCATACGATGAGCAATGAATCGCTCCAAAGAGAGTTGTTCATTCTGTTCTTCGATCAGGTGCCGGTTTACCTCGACCAAATGGACGAGGCGCTCGCCAGCGGCGACGTTGATAACTGGCGCATGGCGGCGCACGGGATCAAGGGTTCGAGCCGCGCGCTCGGTTTTACCCGCCTCGCGACATTGTCGAAAGAATGCGAAAGTTCGTCGCCTGATGCAGAGCGTATGGCGTTACTGCGCGCGGCAATTAAAGAGACCGAAGCGTGCATCGCGCTGGCGGAAACCGGCTAAGGCAAAGTCTAAGCCGCCACCTTCACCACCACTTTGCCCGTCGCGCTCCGGTCTTCTATCAACCGCAGCCCCTCGACCGCGCGCTCCAGCGGAAAAACGTCGGAAACAAGCGGATTGATCCGCTTATCGGCTGCAAGATCAAACAGACGAACAAGGCTTTCCGCCATAATTTTGGGGGCTTTGTCGAAATAAGCCCCCCACCAAAACCCGATCACGTCGATATTCTTGACGAGCAGGTGATTGGCTTTCAGCGGCGGAACATCGCCCGAAGCAAAGCCGATCGGCATGTACCGGCTTTCAAACGCCGTCGCCCGCAACAGCGCAGAGCCTAATGCCCCGCCGACAGGATCAAAGATCACGTCCGCGCCGTGCCCGTTGGTTAAAGCGAGAATTTCATCGCGCAGGGCCGGGGTGCTCAGGTCGTAATTTTCCGGGTCTAGGGTGATCGCCGCGCCTTTATCTTTCGCGGCGTCTCTTTTCGCATCGCCTCGGGCGACGGCAATGACCTTGGCCCCCATCAGGGCGCCAAGTTCGACGGCGGTCAGTCCGACCCCGCCGCCTGCCCCCGCCACAATCAGGATATCGTCGGCCTGCAAACGCCCGCGATGGTTCAGCGCAAGTTCGGCGGATCCATAGGCTATCGGAATTGCGGCAACGGCTGCGTCTGACACGCCCTCGGGCGC
>CALGNW010000306.1 GCA_937958345.1 uncultured Neomegalonema sp.
CCTACGGTTCAGAGGACGTTGTGGCGCTGTATTGTGCAATCCAGTCCGAGCTTGACCCCCGCCCGCTGGTCGAGGCCCTATGGCTTGAAGGCATAACCATATGTTTTCCCGTCGTTATCGCGGCAGATACGCCTCTGGAGTTCAGGGTTGCCGATAGGGATACCCCCTTCGTCAGGGGTGCATTCGGCGCTGCAATCCCGCAGGCGGGGTCTGCTATCGTTACGCCGTCACTGATCGTCGCTCCGCTGTTATCCTTTGACCGGCAGCTTTACCGGTTAGGCTATGGCGGCGGGTTCTATGATCGCTCCTTGCAGATGTTGCGCGCAAATGCGCCGACTCGCGCATACGGCTATGCCTTTGCCGCGCAGCAGGTCGAGGCCGTCCCCATCGAGCAAACGGATGAGTTGCTGGATGGCATCGTGACGGAAACCGGCCTGATCAGCGCATAATCCCCCGCAATACTGCTATGATTTCCGGGGCATTGGCCGCCAATCGGGCGGGGCCATTTCAAATCCGGCAAAGTCAAAGCCGGGCGACACGGTACATCCGACCAGCGTCCACTCGCCCAGCGACGTCGCGCATTGCCACCAGTCCTTCGGCACGATGCGCTGCGGCTGTTGCCCCGCCATCACCTCGGGGCCCAAAACCCATGCTTCGGCATCGTGACCATCCGCAGAAACCGTCAGCGACAACGGAGCGCCCCCATACCAGTGCCAGATTTCCGTGGCATCCACCCTGTGCCAATGCGAATATTCTCCGACATCAAGCAAATAGTAGATAGACGTCCCCACCGCCCGCGAACCGTCGGGCGCTTCGGCACGCCACGTTTCCCGATACCATCCGCCTTCGGGGTGTGGTGAAAGTGCGAGGCGGTCAATTATGTCACTGGCTGTCGTCATATAACTTTCCGATTGTATGCGAGGACTGCTCTGGCCGGAGCATCCCGCACGCACGGTGGTTAACAGCGAATCTGCACCACCATACGAACGCGCCTATTTTTCAAGGTCGTCAGCGTATCGCGGAAAATCCTTGCTCATCAAGCGGTCACACCGCAAAACCTTGGAATGAAAATACTCTTCCTCGGCGATCTTTTCGGTCGCACCGGACGCACAGCCGCGATTGATGCCCTGCCCTCTCTGCGTCGGCGGTTAAAAGCGGATTGCGTCATCGTCAATGCCGAGAACGCCGCCGGTGGCTTTGGCGTCACGTCGCAAATTGCCGAGGCTGTGTTCGAGGCCGGTGCGGATGCCATTACGCTGGGTAACCACGCCTTCGACAACCGCGAAATCATCCCGCATCTGGCAAACGAGCCGCGCATCGTGCGCCCCGCGAACCTGCCGAAGGGCGCTCCCGGTCGCGGGTCCACGTTGATTGAAATACACGACGGGCGGCAAGTCCTCGTGATCAACGCGCTGGGCCGCGTGTTTATGAACCCTGTCGACGACCCTTTCTCGACTGTGGAGAAGGAATTGGAGGCCTGTCCCATCGGAACGGCATGCGATGCAGCCGTCGTTGATTTTCATGCCGAGGCTACGTCAGAAAAATGCGCCATGGGGCATTGGTGTGATGGTCGCGCTACGCTCGTTGTCGGCACTCACACCCATATACCCACCGCGGACGCGCAGGTTCTGCCGCGCGGGACCGCCTATCAGACTGACGCAGGCATGTGCGGCGATTTCGATTCTGTAATCGGGGTTGAGAAATCCGAACCCCTCCGGCGTTTCATCACCGGCATGTCGAGTGGCCGCTTCGAACCCGCAACGGGCGAGTCTTCGATTTGCGGGGTGTTTGTCGAAAGCAACGATCAAACCGGTCTGGCGACACGCATCGCTCCGCTGAGGATTAAGGGGCGTCTCATTCAGACTTGGCCGGATATCGAGGCCGCGCCGGTTTCGTTGGAGCCTTGAAATCGCGATGATCCCGGTAGAGATCGCGCCCATCCTTTCGCTCGTCGTGATCGTCTTGATGTTCATTGCCTTTGTTGGTGAGCGATACGCGCCTGACGTCGTCGCGCTCGCGGCAGTGGGCTTTTTTCTTGCGACCGGTATGCTGACGACCGATGCATTCATTGGCGTCTTCGCCAACGGTGCCCCGATTGCCATTGGTGCCCTCTTTATTCTATCAGGAGCTTTGCTCAGGACAGGCGCGCTGGAACGGATAAGCCATCTCGCGATGGCAGGCGCACAGCGGTCACCAATCCTGACGCTGTCCGCGTTGACTCTGTTCGTGCTGGTCGGTTCGGCCTTTTTAAACAACACACCCATTGTCATGGTGATGATCCCGCTCGCACTTCAATTTGCGAAGGCGAGCAAATGGCCGGTATCGCGCCTGCTGATCCCATTATCCTACGCCGCGATTCTTGGCGGTGGGTGTACGCTGATCGGCACGTCAACGAACCTGTTGGTCGATGGCGTCGCTCAGCAAAACGGGATGGAGCCCTTCTCGATTTTCGAAATCTCCGCCGTGGGTGCGGGCGTCGCATTGGTCGGCGTTATTTTCACCGCAGTGATGGCAAGGTTCCTCCTGCCGAACCGGCCTACCCTCGCGGAAATGACAGGCGCAGCGCGCACGCAAACCTTCCTGACCGAAGTGCTCGTCCCGGCTGAGTCGGACTTAATCGGGAAACCGCTGAGCGATGTGGCCGTCTTCCAGCGCAGTGGCGGCAAGGTCATCGACGTATTGCGCGGCGAGATATCTCTCAGACGGACGCTTTCAGATGTAGAACTGCTGGCCGGAGACCGCGTTGTACTGCGCACATCAGCCCAGGACGTCATTGACCTGCGCGAAGATGGTCATGCGGTTGGCGGCATGTCGGAGGTTTCGTCAACCGACAGCGTCACAATGGAGGTGCTGGTCGGGCCGGGGTCGCGCCTTGTCGGACGGATTATCGGAAAGCTCCGCCTGCGCAGGCGTTATGGGGTCTACCCCCTCGCCGTACATCGCAGAGGGCGATCAATCGCGCCGCAACTCGATGCCGTCCGCTTGGCGATTGGCGATACACTGCTGGTCGAAGGCCCCGTCGAGAACATTCGAAAGCTGATCGAAGATGCGGAACTGATTGACCTGACGCGGGATACGAAAACGATTCCGCTGCGCCGCTCTCTCGCGCCCGTGGCCATCGGGACGCTGCTGGGCGTCGTTATTCTCGCCGGAACCGGAATTATGCCCATTGCCGGAGCGGCGGTCCTGGGAGTTGCCGTTATTTTGCTCAGCGGTGTCATGGATGCCGACGAGGCGTTCTCGCATATCGACGGGCGGTTGCTGGCTTTGATCGTTTCGATGCTCGCCATCGGCGCGACGCTGCAAGCGACAGGAGCGGTGCAACTGATTGTCGATACCATTGCACCCGTGCTTCAGGGAGCATCGCCGCTGGTCGCATTAATTGCGATCTTTACGCTCACGACAATTCTGACAGAGTTAGTGACGAACAATGCCGTTGCGGTGGTACTAACACCAATCGCGATCACTTTGGCGCAGCAACTTGGCCTCGACCCGCGCGCCTTTGTCGTTGCGGTCATGGTCGCCGCGAATGCGAGCTTTGCAACCCCAATCGGATATCAGACGAACATGCTGGTTTACGCACCCGGCGGCTACCGCTTCGCTGATTACATGAGACTCGGGATTCCGCTGAAAATTGTTACCGGCGCCGCTGCGGTTTTCCTCATCCAGTGGCTATGGCCACTGGCATGAACGCAGATGAGAGCCGCAGGCGCGGCTATTTGATTACATTGTTGGGTGTTCTCTGGCTGTCGCCGGATGCGCTGGTCCTGCGTTTGATCGACAGCGAGGCAATCAATATCCTCGCCTATCGCGGCGGGTTGGCGGTCATACCCCTGACTTTATATCTGTTCTGGAGAGACGGGCGTACTGCCCTGATGAAACTGATCCGGGGCGGGTGGCCGATGGTCGTGATCGGATTGATGTACGCCCTGAACAGTGGTGCATTTGTCTACGCGATTGAGAAAACTTCTGTGGCCGACGTGCTCGTGATCCTTGCTGCGACGCCGCTTGTTGCAGCGGGGCTTGGATGGGCATTGCTGGGTGAAATACCGGGCAGACTAACGTCGCTGGCCATCGCCCTCGGGGGGCTTGGAGTCTGCGTTTCTGCAGTCGGAGGCATTACCGGCGGCAGTACAATTGGAATCGCAGCGGCTATTGTGACAACGGTTCTGCTCGCTGCACAGTTCACATTGCTGCGGTATTGGCCGCAGGTTGATAACGTAGCTGCGGTGATTGTCGGATCGGCTGCACTTGGCTTTACCGGTATTTTGATTGGTGATCCGCTATCGCTGGAGGGGCCATCGCAGGTAATGGCAATCTGCCTCGGACTGTTCCTCACGCCGATCGCCTACACGCTGGTCACAATCGGTCCGCGCTATCTGTCCAGCGCCGAGGTCAGCCTGACGATGCTGGTTGAAACGGCACTCGGGCCGCTATGGGTTTGGCTGGTGCTGCACGAACAGCCTCCCGTGACAGCCCTGCTTGGAGGTGGCATCATCATACTCGCCGTGATCCTCGCATCCGTTTCCGCCTTCAGGAGTTCAAGATGAGTGCCTTCAAAACCAACATAGATCCGATTGAACATCTGTTCGGGCCTTTGCAAGGCAAGTCTCTGCTCGACATCGGATGCGGTCGGGGGCGGCTTTGCCGCGCGCTTGCCAAGAGAGGCGCGAAGATGTCCGGCCTCGACCCGCAAGAGGTAATGTTGGAGATTGCGCGAGAGACAGCGCCGACTGCCGCGTTCACTTGCGGCGGTGCCGAGGACATGCCCTTTCCGGACGAGACATTTGACGGTGCAATAATTCTCAACAGCCTGCACCACGTTCCCCGAGCCGTAATGGGAAAAAGTTTGTCGGAAGCTTTGAGGGTCGTGAAACAGGGAGGTATTTTCCTGATATTGGAACCGCTTGCGCGCGGCGGATATCAAGCGGTCTTCGAGCCGATTGACGATGAAACCGAGGTTCGCGCGGCGGCACTGGCCGAAATCCGTTCCTTTACCGACCGGACCGGCACCGAGGTGCTTTTGCGCACCGAGTACGAGACGATGGTTCCCGAGGAAAGTGCCGAGTCTGTGCTTTCGGGAGGTTTGCGCGTCGATCCGTCCCGCGCCGCTTTGATCGAAGAACAGCGTGAAGCGGTGACACGTCTTTTTGCCGAGCATGTCCAGCAAACCGAGCGCGGCCCGGCATTGGATCAGCCGATGATCGCGGTCGCGTTCAAGAAGAAATAATTTGCCTGAATTTTATGCGTTGAGCGCATACTGACCGTTATTTAAGCAAAGTATCTGACGGCTCTCTTGACTTGCCTCCTAAAATTCCAAACCTCGCGGAAAATTTAGAGGGAGAGTCTCCATGAACGGAGCGGATACAGCCTGGATCATCGTCGCAACGGCGCTGGTCCTGTTTATGACTTTGCCCGGCCTCGCGTTATTTTACGGTGGGCTGGTCAGATCACGGAACGTTTTGTCGGTGCTGATGCAATGTTTCGCCATCGCGTGCGTCATGTCTGTTTTATGGCTTGCGTTTGGCTATTCAATCGCTTTCGGCGACGGCGGAGCAGCTAACGGGTACTGGGGAGGTTTCGGGAAAGCCTTTCTGATCGGTATTACGCCCGAAACGATGCGTGACAGTATTCCCGAAGTCCTGTTCTTCGCCTTTCAAATGACCTTTGCGATCATCACGCCTGCGCTGATCGTCGGTGCGTATGTCGAACGCATCGGTTTTGGCTTTGTCATTGCGTTTTCATCCCTATGGATGCTGCTTTGCTATGCACCCGTGGCGCACTGGATCTGGGGCGGCGGGTGGCTTGCCCAGATGGGCGTCATGGATTTCGCGGGCGGTATTGTTGTTCACGAAACCGCCGGCATCGCGGCGCTCGTCCTGGCCTTTATGCTCGGTGCACGGCGCGGATATCCGAAAGACCTGAAACCGCCGCACAATCCGGGTATGACGATGATCGGTGCTGCGATGCTCTGGGTTGGCTGGTTCGGGTTTAACGGCGGATCGCAGTTAGCGGCTGATGGAACCGCAGCCATGGCGTTGGTTGTCACCCATATCTCGGCGGCAACCGCATCCATCACATGGGCAGCCTACGAGAAGTTCAAGTACGGTAAGTTTTCGATGGTCGGCCTTGTCACCGGCACGATTGCAGGGCTTGCGTCGATCACACCTGCGTCGGGTTATGTCGGGCCGGTTGGTGCGCTGTTGATCGGCGGGGTCGCCGGTGTGCTGTGCCAGATTATGTGCGGCGTTGTGAAAGACTGGATGAAGATTGACGACTCGCTCGACGTCTTCGCTGTCCACGGTGTCGGCGGGGTTTTCGGGACGCTGATGGCGCCGCTGCTCGCGATGAATGCCCTTGAGGGCGGTCAGGGCCTTATGGCCCAGATCATCGCGCTTGTTGCCGTTGGCATCTTCACCCTGATTGTCACGGTAGCCATCGCTATGGTCTGTAAGGCGATCTTCGGCTTGCGGGTGAGCGATGAAGACGAAATCGACGGCCTCGATTATACGGCACACGGCGAACGGGCTTACGATCTCGTATCCTGACCGCACAAAAAAAGCGGCCCCGAACTGACGTTCGGGGCCGCATAATTCTGAAGGCAAGCCGCGTCAGGTTGAACGGTTCTGCCTGTTCTCGATCAGATCATCGACAACTTCTGGCTCCGCCAGTGTTGACGTGTCGCCAAGCGATCCGAAATCATCCTCGGCGATCTTGCGAAGAATGCGGCGCATGATCTTCCCGGAACGCGTTTTCGGCAGGCCCGGTGCAAACTGGATTTTGTCGGGCTTTGCGATCGGCCCGATCTCGGTTCCGACCCAATTGCGCAGTTCAGCGTGCAGGTCATCAGACGATTCCTCGCCGCCCATCAGCGTGACATAACAATAGATGCCCTGCCCCTTAATGTCGTGCGGATAGCCGACGACAGCCGCCTCGGACACCTTCGGATGCGCGACCAGCGCGCTCTCGACTTCGGCGGTTCCCATGCGGTGGCCGGAGACGTTGATCACGTCATCAACGCGGCCCGTGATCCAGTAATAGCCATCCTCGTCACGGCGACAGCCATCGCCTGTAAAATAATAGCCTTTGTATTGCTGGAAATATGTTGCCACGAAGCGTTCGTGATCGCCATAGACCGTCCGCATCTGACCGGGCCACGAATCCTTGATGCACAGGACACCGGAGGCTTCGGTCTCGGGGATCTCTTTGCCGCTTTCAGCCTCGAGAATAACCGGCTGAACTCCGAAGAACGGCAAGGTCGCCGAACCGGGCTTTGTCGCTATCGCACCGGGCAGCGGGGTCAGCATGTGCCCACCCGTTTCTGTCTGCCAGAACGTATCGACAATCGGCAATTTTCCCTTGCCGATTACGTCGTTGTACCAGTGCCAAGCCTCGGGGTTGATCGGCTCGCCAACGGTTCCGAGGACCTTCAGGTCTGAAAGGTCTTTGCCCTCGACGAATTCGTTGCCCTTACCCATCAGAGCGCGGATCGCGGTCGGGGCAGTATAGAACTGGTTGACGTTATGCTTGGCGCAGACATCCCAGAAACGTCCGGCATCGGGGAACGTGGGAACGCCCTCGAACATTACCGTCGTCGCACCATTCGCAAGCGGGCCGTAGACAATATAGCTGTGCCCTGTGACCCAACCCACATCGGCGGTACACCAGAACACATCTCCGTCGTGGTAATCGAACGTGAACTGCTGTGTCATTGAGGCATAAACGAGGTATCCGCCTGAGGTATGGAGCACGCCCTTCGGCTGTCCCGTTGATCCCGATGTGTAAAGGATAAACAGCGGATCCTCGGCATTCATCGCCTCGGGCGGGCAATCCTCGCTCGCGGTATCGACGACGTCATGCCACCAGATATCGCGGCTGCCGTCCCAGGCGACATCGCCGCCGGTCCGTTTAACCACGAGCAGCTTGACGTCATCACCGCATTTCGCCATCGCCTTGTCGGCATTCGCCTTGAGCGGAGTGTTGCGACCGCCGCGCGGGGCTTCGTCGGCTGTAATGACCAGTTTCGCGCCGCAGTCTTTCACGCGATCCGCCAGCGCATCGGGCGAGAACCCGCCGAAGACAACCGAATGAACAGCGCCGATCCGCGCACAGGCCAGCATCGCGTAGGACGCTTCGGGGATCATCGGCATATACAGGATGACCCGGTCACCCTTTTGCACGCCCATGTCCTTCAGCGCATTGCCAAGCCGCGAAACCTCGCGCTTTAACTCGCCATAGGAAATGTGTTTATCAACGGTCGGGTCGTCGCCCTCCCAGATGATCGCGGTTTTGTCGGGGGTTTTGTCGGCATGACGGTCTACGCAGTTCGCGCAGACGTTCAACTCGCCGTCTTCATACCACTGGATTGAAACATTCGGGTACTCGAAGGTCGTGTTTTTCACCTTGGTATAAGGTGTCATCCAATCGAGGCGCTTGCCCTGCTCTCCCCAAAACGTTTCTGGGTCCGACACCGACTGTTTATACATCGCATCGTATCTGGCGGCATCAATGTGCGCGTTGGCCGACATTTCGGCGCTGGGTGCGAATTTTTCATTCGACATCGAGTCTCTCCCCGTTCTTGATTCTTTGTTGTCGCGCAAGATTATGTCGCAGTGCAACATGACGCAAGGTTCGGGCGAAATTTCCGAGCAAAGATTGTCGGTTACAGAGCCTGCTCCAATCGCTGCACAGCCCAATGTGCGGCATCGCGCACGGCGGCGTCATCATCCGAGCGCAGCTTTTCAGCACTCGCGTGCAAAGTGCGATCTCGGCTATTGCCAATAGCATACAGGACATTCCGCACGAAACGGTCGCGCCCGATGCGCTTGATCGGAGAACCTGAAAAGAGCGTGCGGAACGCGGCGTCGTCTAAAGCCGCCAAGTCTGCAAGCTTTGGCGCGCGCAGGTCGGCGCGGGCATGGTAGGCGGCGTCGGATGCTGTCTTCGCGAACTTATTCCACGGGCAAACGGCAAGGCAGTCATCGCATCCGTAAATCCGGTTTCCCATCGCCGGCCGAAATTCTATCGGAACAGGGCCTTTGTGTTCGATGGTCAGGTAAGAAATACAACGGCGGGCATCAAGTTCGTAAGGACCGGTAAATGCCGCTGTCGGACAGATATCGAGGCACGCGCGGCACGAACCGCATTGATCATCATGCGGCTGATCGTCGGGCAGATCAAGCGTCGTAAAAATAGCTCCGAGAAAAGCCCATGAGCCGATATCGCGCGAAACCAGATTGGTGTGCTTCCCTTGCCAGCCCAATCCTGCCGCCGCGGCCAACGGCTTTTCCATCACGGGTGCGGTATCGACAAAGACTTTCACCTCGCATCCGGTCTCAGCGACCATCCACCGGACGATCTTCTTCAAACGCTTTTTGACGCGGTCGTGATAGTCGCGATTGCGGGCATAGACGCTGATCGACGCCCTATCGCGATGCTTCAGCCCGTCGAGCGGATCGCAGTCCGGCCCGTAGTTGTCGGTCAGCATGATGACCGACCGTGCCTGTGGCCATAACGCCGAAGCGTCCGCGCGCCAATTCAGACGTTCTTCAAACCACGCCATTCCGCCATGACGGCCCTCGGCGATCCATTCGCGCAGCCGGTCCCCGGCGGGACGCATCGCATCGGGTTTACAGATGCCGAACCCTTCAAATCCCTCGTCTTTGCACCGGGCCTCCAGTGTTGTTCTGTCGATGGGAGAGGCTGGCGAGGTCATCAGAAATCTAGGTCGGCGTAATGTTCAGACGGCGGCAGGCTCGGCAAATGATCCGCGAGCAATCCGCGAAACGCCGGGCGTGACTTTAATTTCGCATACCACCGCTTTGCTGACGGGAAATCGTCCCACGGGACCGACCCGATATAGTCAAGGCAACTGATGTGACCCGCCGCAGCGAAATCCGCAAAGCTGAGCCGCTCTCCGCCAAGCCATGTCCGGCGATCCGCCAGCCACGATACATACTCAAGGTGCGTTCGCAGATTGGCAGCGCCAGCGCGTACATAGCCGGAGTCAGGTTCTCCCTGTTTTCGGAAACGCTTATAAATGCGCTCTACCAGCAGGTTTTCCGTCACTTCATTCCGGAACTTCACGTCAAACCAGCCGACCAGACGACGGACCTCTGCCCTGCCTGCAACATCAGGGGGCAGCAGCGCGTGGTCGGGGTACGCCTCTTCGAGGTATTCGCAGATCGCATTTGAGTCGATAACGCGCCTGCCGTTTTCTTCCACCAGGACGGGGACTTCGCAGGCGGGATTGAGCTTCAGCAGTTCGGGTGTTCTTTCCCACGGTGCGTGCTCGATCAGGTCCGCCTTCAGCGACTTCTCGCCAAGCGTCAACCGAACCTTTCTGCAAAACGGAGAAAGCGGAAACGAGTGTAACTCACGCATCGTCAGGGTGCTTCCTCTTCACCAAAGAGGATGTCGTGTATCCGCGTCGCACCCTCCCGCAGAATAGGAACATGTTTCTTCGCATCCTCGAACGTGATTCGCTGAGTCGGAGCATGAAAAGCAATCGCACATGAAAAGCGCCGCTCGAGGTCGAGGATCGGAACGGCAATCGCGACCATGCCAGCCATAAATTCCTCATTATCCCACGAGAAACCGGCGGCGCGAATGGCCTCGATTTCGGCATGCAGGGCAGCCTTATCGGTGATCGCATTCGGCCCTTCCGGCGCAAGGTCCATCGCATCAAGCAGCGGATTCAATTCCGCATCGGTGAATGACGACAAGAACAGCTTTCCGCTGGCAGTACAGTGAAACGGAACTTCGGTTCCGACCGGCAACTGAAACCGCAAGGGCCAAGGCGTATCAACGCGATCAAGATAGGTCATACCGGCGACGGTCGGCGTCGCAATGTTACATGTTTCTTCGATCTTGGAAGCCACTGATTTCAGGACA
>CALGNW010000307.1 GCA_937958345.1 uncultured Neomegalonema sp.
TTCAAAATGTCCAAGCGGGCAGGGACATTCGTGACGCTCAAGGACGTGATCGAAATGGTCGGCCCTGACGTGACGCGGTTTTCGATGCTGACCCGCAAGAACGACGCGCCGCTCGACTTTGACTTTGCCAAGGTCAAAGAACAGTCAAAGGACAACCCGGTCTTCTACGTCCAATACGCCCATGCGCGGATTTGCTCGGCGATGCGCAAGGCGCAGGACGAGGCGGGTTTAACGGGTCTTGATGATGCGTCTCTCGCTCAGTCCGATTTGTCCGGTCTCAATCACGAAGCGGCCTTGTCGCTGGTGAAAAAGATCGCGGAATGGCCGCGTCAGGTGCGCGGCGCGGCAGAAAATCACGAACCGCACCGGATTGCGTTCTACCTCTACGATCTCGCATCCGAATTCCATTCGCTTTATAATTTAGGAGCGAAAACAAACGAGTTGCGCTTTGTGCAGGAGGGCAACGAGCCTGCAACCAAGGCGCTTTTGACTCTGATTCGGGCCACCGCGATCACAATTTCCAACGGATTGCGAATCTTAGGCGTGACGCCTGTACAAGAAATGTAGTAGTGTAACCCAAATCACTGAACGCGCTTCGTAAAGGCGGAGTGGAGCGCGCAATAATCAAAACAAACCGCCGGGCAGTAAAAATGAACAACGAAATCGATCTCTTGGACGAGCTCGAACGTGAAGAACGTGACGAGCGACTTGCAGCAGGCGGGGGCGGCGCTGGCGCGGCCCTTGGCGTACTTTTGACTTTCGTGATTGGTTGCGGCCTGGTTTTCGCCGCTTACAAACTCGGGCAGCGCAAGACAGTGGATGAAACGCCATTGCTTGCGGCGAACGAAGCGCCGATCAAGGTTGAACCCTTGGATGCGGGCGGTTCGATCATTCCGAACACCGACAGTTATGCAAACACGATGATTGACGGCACGCGTCCGGCGGGGAGCGAGTTTGCCCTGCGCGATGGCGTTGTGGTCGAAACAAATCTGCCGGATCGCGCGATTGATCAGGTGGCATCGGCGGCGGAAACCCGCGAAATTCGCCGCGAGGTCACGCAGTTGACTGATCTTGAGATGAAAAACACCCTCTCGGGTGAACCGTCGCTGGACATCGACGGTCCGGCGGATCGCACGGACGAACAAAGGCTGGTAGCGGGAGCAGAGGTCGCTCCGGCAGTCGGTCCGTCTCTGGATGACTATGTGGCCGAGGTCGCATCGGCTGAACTGCCGACCGTCGCGGCGGCCTTGCCTGCTTCGAACGATCCGGCTGACATCACCGTTACGGAACCTGCGCTTGCCGAAAAGCCGGTTGAGCCTCAGGGTCTTCAGATTGCGATGCGGATGCCTAAGCGTAAACCGAACCTGATCGGCAACGCCACTGCGAGTCAGACGGTCGCGAATACCGCGCCGTCGATTCCGGCCCTTGCGCCCGTGACACGTCAGGCCGCGCCGCAGGTTCCTCAGCCGATCGAACCGGCAATCGAGCGTGTCAGAACGCCGAACCTTGCACAGCAACAGCCCGTACAGGTACAGCCGATCCCGCAAGCACAGCCTGCACCCGGCGTACAGCGTGTTCGTGTCCCTCCGCAACCGCTTGGCGACGGGCAGGTTGAACTCGGCGCCTATCCGTCACCGGAAGAGGTTCGGGGCCGTTGGGCGGGAATCAAGGCCCGTAACCCCGATCTCCTCGGTCGTCTCGGCCTCAAGGTGGTTCCGGTGCAGACGTCTTCCGGTCAGCAGCTTTTCCGCATGCGTGTCGGGCCTCTGCGCGATACCGTGCGTGCCGCTCAACTCTGTCAGGCGCTTGCCAGCCGCGGCGTGGACTGCCACGTTCCGCGCCGCTGATAACGAGGATACCCAATGACGAAAGCCGCGATCTTTGGCTGTTCCGGCCTCAGCCTGAACGAAGAAGAACGCGGCTTTTTTCGCGAGACGAGGCCCTGGGGATTCATCCTCTTTGCCCGGAATATCGACAATCCTGATCAGGTATCGGCGCTTTGCGATGATCTGCGCGAAAGCGCAGGCCGCGACGCCCCGATTCTGATTGATCAGGAAGGCGGACGCGTTGCCCGTCTGCGTGCGCCCCATTGGCGCGAATGGTCCCCTGCCCTGACCTTGGCCGAGGCGACCGAACTGGGCGAAGCCGAACGCTGCGCCGCCCTGTCCCTGCGATATGAGATTATAGGCCGCGAGTTGCGGGCTTCGGGAATCGACGTTGATTGCGCACCGTTGCTCGATGTGCCGGCGCCCGAGGGCCATGACGTCATCGGAGATCGCGCCCTCGGCTATGATGCGGACTCAATTACCCTGCGCGCCCGCTCGGTTTATGATGGCTTGCTTCGTGCAGGTGTCCTGCCCGTGGTCAAGCATGTTCCCGGTCATGGTCGCGCGGCGGTAGACAGCCACAAGACACTACCCGTGGTGGATGCAAGCCTCGAAGACCTACGAGCTGTTGATTTCGCGCCTTTTGCCGCTTTTGCCGACGCGCCTCTGGCCATGACCGCGCATGTGGTTTATTCGGCAATAGACAGCGAGCGTTGTGCGACGGTATCACCGACGGTAATCACGCTTATTCGGGATGAATTGGGGATGGACGGTCTGTTGATGACGGATGATCTGTCGATGCATGCGCTCGAGGGCGACTTTGCGGACCGCACCCGCGATTCGCTTGCGGCGGGCTGTGACGTCATTTTGCACTGCAACGGCGACATGGCCGAAATGCGGGCGATTGCGACTGCCTTGCCTGATCTGACCGGCGATGCTCTGCGCCGCGCCAACCATGCCGAGGCCCTGCGGTCTCACGCCGATACCACGGTCCAGCTCGACGCCCTTGATAAACGCTATGCGGCTCTGGTCGAACGGGTGGGGATGCGTCATGCCTGACGGCGATCTTCAGGAATTCGAGGCTGAAACAAACAGTCTTCTGATTGACGTCGATGGCTTCGAAGGCCCGCTGGATGTCCTTCTGACACTGGCCCGCGCGCAAAAGGTCGATCTGCGGCAGGTTTCGATCCTTCAGTTGGCTGAACAGTATCTCGCCTTCGTTGCCGAGGCGCGAAAACTGAGACTGGAACTCGCGGCGGATTACCTCGTGACCGCTGCGTGGCTTGCTTATCTGAAATCACGCCTGCTGTTGCCGGTTGAGGAAAAGGCCGAAGACGAGGTCGATGCCGACGAGATGGCGGCACGCCTCGCGTTTCAGCTTCAACGGCTCGAGGCCATGCGCAAGGCGGCTGCGGCGCTCTTTGGCCGCGATCAGCTTGGCCGCGATGTTTTCGCGCGCGGCCTGCCGGAAACGGTCATTGTTGAAAAGCGGATCGACTGGAAATGCTCGCTGATTGATCTTTTGGGATCTTACGCCAAGATCAACAGCAAGGGGTCGTATCGTCCGCTCCACGTCGAACGGGCGAAGGCCTATGCGATGGAGGAGGCGCTAACCCGTCTGCGCTCGGTTATCGGAGAGACGCCGAACTGGACGCGGCTTGAAATGTTTTTGCCTCAGGACTGGCGCAATTCGCAAATGACGCGCTCGGCGATTGCCAGCACGTTTGCCGCCAGCCTCGAACTCGCGCGCGAGGGCCAGATTTCCCTGCGCCAGACCGAGGTTTTCGGTCCGATCTATCTTCGCGACGTCTCCGAAGATGATATTGCGCCCGATTTGACGACGGGTCTTGATGCGGCTGTTGTTGCGGAAGCGGGACCGCAACCCCAGCGCCGTAACCTCAGCATCAAGGGCAAGGTGGCTTGAGCGAGGACCCGCAGGCAGCACAGTTAGCACAGGTAGCGGACGGGGAACCGCCGCTGCCGTTCGCCGCTCCTGCGCCGGACGAACAGGACCGCATGATCGAGGCGATCCTGTTTGCCAGCAAAGAACCGCTTTCCACCGATGAAATTGAACAGCGGATGCCCAAGGGCTCTGATGCCGCCGAGGCGCTGCGCCGTGTCGAGGCTGCGTATCAGGGCCGCGGTGTCACCGTTATTCGCGTGGCGGGCAAATGGGCGCTGCGAACTGCGTCCGACCTGAGTTTCCTTTTACGGGAAGAGGCACAGGAAACCCGCAAACTCTCCCGCGCCGCGACGGAAACGCTGGCCATTATTGCGTATCACCAGCCGGTCACGCGCACCGAAATCGAAGAAGTGCGCGGCGTCGCCGTCTCAAAGGGCACGCTTGACCTGTTGCTCGATCTGGAATGGATCAAACTGGGCCGTCGCCGCGAAACGCCGGGCCGCCCTGTGACCTTTGTAACCACCGAACTTTTCCTCGGGCACTTCGGCCTTGAGAGCGTCAAAGACCTGCCGGGTATCGAGGAACTCAAACGCTCCGGCCTGCTCGACGCAAAGACCGTCGCGATCACGCCGCAAAAAGACGACGACGACATTCTCGAACAGGATGACGAGGATGGACCGGGCGAAGAACCGAATCTGTTTAACTGACGGTCTCCGGCAACTGGAAGTGCTTCGACAGTTTCAGCCCTTGTCCCTGATAGTTCGAACCAAGCCCGCCGACGCCATACAAAATATCCGGCGTCTCGCGCATCGCCTCATAGACCAGTCGCCCGACGATCTGTCCGTGTTCCAGCGCGAACGGCGTTTCGTGGCAGCGCACTTCAAGCACGCCCCGCGCCCCGGACCCGCCCGCTGCGGAATGGCCAAAGCCGGGGTCGAAAAAACCCGCGTAATGGACGCGAAACTCTCCGACCAGCGCGGAATAGGGCGTCATTTCAGCCGCGCAATGGGGCGGCACGTGAACCGCCTCTCGCGACGCGAGGATGTAAAACGCACCGGGATCAAGGATCAGACGCCCGTGCCTGTCGGTATAAAGCGCATCCCAGAAATCCTCGACCGGATACACCCCGATCCGTTCCAGATCAATCAGGCCGGTGTGTTGCTTTGCGCGATAACCTATCGGCCCGTCGCCACTCGCCCTTAAGTTCACGCTAAAACCCACGCCGTCCGTATCTATATCAGCGGTTTCGCCGCCCTCGACATGGACCAGACGCTCGGTTTCATGCAGCGCCTGCAAGGCGTCGCCGGAGTATCGCGAGTCGCCCGCGCGGAACCGCATCTGGTTTAACCGAACGCCCGTGCGTGCAAGGACCGAGAATGTCCGGGGCGATATTTCGGCATAAATCGGCCCGCTATACCCCGGCTCCAGCCGGTCAAATTCGGTGCCATTATCGCAGATCAGTCGGGTAAAGAGATCAAGCCGCCCCGTAGAGCTTTTTGCATTAGCAACAGCACTGATCCCCCGGGGCAGATCAATCGCCTCGAGCAGCGGCACGAGGTAGACACATCCCATTTCCAAAACGGCCCCGGCGGTCAGATCAATTTCATGCATCGAGAAATCGGCGAGCCTATCGGCCACCGTCGCATTTGCGCCGGGCAGAAAGCTGGCGCGGATGCGGTGCGCTTTTCGCCCTAAACGCAGGTCGATGCTTGCGGGTTGGATCTGGCCGTCAACGACGGGCGCTTCGGGTCGCAATACGCCCGAATCCAGCATCGCCTGAATGTCCTGAGAGGGCAGAACGCCGGATGCAGAACCTTGCCCCGTCACGCTGTCCCCCGAGAAATTCAATCTGATAATTGGAAGAGTTGGTCGGGCTAGCAGGATTTGAACCTACGACCTTTCGTCCCCCAGACGAACGCGCTACCAAACTGCGCTATAGCCCGATGCGCGTGGTATAGCGCCGGATAGACTCTGGCGCAACGCTTTCAGTTCAGGCGCTATGCGCGCGCCTCGCCGTCTGCCAGTTCGGCACGCAAAGCAACCAGCGACTCGAGTACAGCCTCCAGTTCGCGGCGCTCGATGGCCGTGATCGCCGCTGTTTGTTCCGCATCGGCGGGTGCGATGTCCGGGCGCGTGTTCTGAGGAGCGGCCAACGCTGCTTCGTCACGATCCGCGATGGCCTTCACGCCTTGCTCGCGCAGTGCCTTCTGAACGCCCTTGATCGAATATCCGTCGACATGCAGCATCGCCTGCACGCCCTTCAGCAGCGAAATGTCCTCGGGCCGGTAATACCGGCGGCCACCGCCGCGCTTCATCGGTTTGATTTGCGGAAACTTGGTTTCCCAGAAGCGCAGGACGTGCGCGGGAACTTCCAGTTCTGTCGAAACTTCGCTGATCGTGCGGAAGGCTTGGGTTGATTTGGTCATGTCATGCCTCCCGGGGCGGTAAATCTGGCTGGACAGTCAATCACGCTGACTGTGCCCGGACTGCGGAACCGGCATTCTCGTTGATCAGGTCTTTCAGAACGTGCGACGGGCGAAAAACCAGAACGCGGCGCGGATCAATCGCGGCCTCCTCGCCGGTTTTCGGGTTGCGGCCAACGCGGCCCTTTTTCTCGCGAACGCTGAATGTGCCGAAGGAAGAAATTTTCACCTTCTCGCCATTCGTCAGTGCGACGGAGACATGCTCAAGCACCGATTCGACGAGTTGCGCGGATTCGTTCCGCGACAAACCCAGCGCGTTATAGACAGACTCGCTGAGATCAGCGCGTGTAACTGTTTTACCGGCCATGATGATTGCCTCCCGCATGAACCCGTTGACGTTAGTATGTAGGTCAAAAATGTGTCAACGGCCAAAGGTGTTAACGGGCCGTATGCGGATGAAAATTTGCCGTAATCGGCAAAAAAACCGCGTTCACCACCGCAAAGCGGCAGCGCCCCACGTGAATCCGCCGCCCATCGCCTCGAGCAGCAGCAGATTACCGGGTGTAATCCGGCCATCCCGCACGCCCTGGTCCAGTGCGAGGGGAATCGATGCGGCAGACGTGTTGCCGTGCTCGGATACCGTCAGAATGACCTGTTCCATCGGAATGCCGACCTTGCGGGCCGTGGCCTCGATGATCCGGTGGTTTGCCTGATGCGGGACGACCCAATCAACATCGTCGCTGGTCGCACCGGCTGACTTCAGCGCCTCGTCCCCGATTGCGGCAAGGTTCGAAACCGCGTGGCGGAACACTTCTTTGCCGCGCATCCGCAACAGGCCCGCTGTGCCGGTCGAAGACGGGCCGCCATCGACATAAAGCAGCGCGTTATGCGCGCCGTCCGAGCGCAGTTCGGTGCTGAGAATGCCGCGATCGTCTTTCGTGCCTTCGCCGTCCCGCCCCTGCAAAACAACCGCGCCGGCCCCGTCCCCGAACAGCACGCAGGTCGTCCGGTCGGTCCAGTCGAGAATGCGCGAGAAAGTCTCGGCCCCGATAACCAGCGCGTTGGTGATCTTGCCCGTTTCAATATACTGGGCGGCCACGGAAAGCGCATAGACAAAGCCCGAGCAAACCGCCTGAACGTCAAACGCAAATCCCTGCGTCATGCCCAGATTGTGCTGCACCCGGGTCGCGGTTGACGGAAAGGTCTGATCGGGGGTCGCGGTGGCAACGACGATGAGGTCGAGCGCGCCGATATCAAGCCCCGCCATCTCCAGCGCCTGCCTTGCCGCCGCTGTCGCCAGATCAGATGTAAATTCGCCATCGGCGGCGATATGGCGTTGCCTGATACCTGTCCGCGTCTGAATCCATTCGTCTGTCGTATCGACGGTTCTGGACAGTTCGGCGTTCGTCAGAATGCGTTCCGGCAGATAGGAACCACTGCCCAGCGCCACAGCGCGGCGGATGCTCACGTTTCAGACTCCACCGAAGCGTTATGGTTAATGCTTTGCATCGGTTCAGTCTGAGCGGGGTCGAGCGCCTTTTCAACCTCTGCTGCTATCCTGTCGGTAAAATTTTCTCTCGCCATGCTGGCGGCCAGGTCGACTGCGGCTGCAAAACCGGTCGCATCCGCGCCGCCGTGGCTTTTGACCACCAGCCCGTTCAGACCGAGAAAAACCCCGCCATTCACGCGCCGGGGATCAATACGGCGGTGGAGGCGACGCAGGCTGGGATAAGCGAAGAGCGCGGAAATTTTAGTCACAATGGAGTGCGAGAAAGCCTCTTTCAGATATTCACCGACAAACTTGGCGGCGCCCTCGGCTGATTTCAGCGCAACATTGCCGGTCCATCCGTCGGTAACAATGACATCGGCCTTGCCATGCGGAATCTGGCTCGCCTCGATAAAGCCGGTGAAGTTGAACGACTTGCGTCCGCTTTCGCTTGAGCTACGCAACATATCGGCTGCCTCGCGGACTTCGGGGCGGCCCTTGTTTTCTTCCGTACCGACGTTCAGCAACGCGACGCGGGGGGATTCAATTTCCAGGGCAATCCGCGCGTATTCCGCACCCATCGCAGCATAGCGCACGAGATCCTGCGCATCCGCGCGAATGTCGGCACCCATATCGAGGGCGACACAATGGGGGTGGGTTCCGCGCGTTGGCCACAGGGCCGCAATCGCCGGTCGGGCAACGCCCTGTGCCGCGCGCAGGCAAAACAGGGCCATTGCCATCAGCGCGCCGGTATTTCCTGCCGAAACCGCCGCCTGCGCCTCGCCGTCGCGCACCGATTCCAAGGCGCGCCACATGCTTGATTTACGGCCACGGCGCACGGCTATCGAGGGCTTGGCATCCATCTCGATCACGTCTTCGGCGTGGCGAATTTCAACCCGGCCGTCGAGGGCACGCTTTTTCTTCAGCGCCTTTTCAAGCTCTGGTTTGTCGCCGTGCAAAATAAAAGAGATGTTAGGGTCGCGCGCAGCGACCTTCGCGATCCCGCCAATAACCGAATGCGGGGCGCGGTCGCCCCCCATCGCATCTATCGAAAGAATCGTCGGAGAGCTCATCGGGAAAACACCGAGTCTCGTTTGGTGGCGCCTTCAACCGGCACCAACACATTAAGCTGCTTCGTCGTCGTCGAAATCAACGTCAGTCGAGGCGACTACTTCGCGCTCGTTGTAGTGACCGCATGCACCGCAAACGTGGTGCGGACGCTTCAGTTCGCCGCAGTTTCCGCACTCGGCATAGGCTTCGGGCGTCAGCGCATCGTGCGAGCGACGCATACCGCGCCTGGAGCGCGTAATCTTACTCTTTGGGACGGCCATGGGGCGTTCCTATCTAAGTCGTGAGGTGTCAGTCATAGCAGACTGTGTGTCCGGTCATCCCAGCCACAAAACAGGCGGCGAACATAGCCATCCAGCGTTTTCAGACAACCACTTTTTTGTCTGATTTGCTACCCGGCGGTCCCAACCCCTTAATTTCCGCAGCTTACGACGGAAAAAAGACACCGAATACGTCTTCGGATCAGTCCTTTTTACCTTGTTTTTCAAGCTTTTCGCGATAGGCGGCGAGGGACGCGAACGGTTTTACGTCGTCATCACTAATCGGCGTTTCACCCGGCGGGGCCGCCTGTAAATCCAGCGGCTCCTCTCCCTCCGCACGCGGATACGGGTCGAGGGCGAGACTCAGGGCCTCCGAGGCCAGCTCACCCAGATCGAGCGTTTCGCCCAGAACATCGGGCAAATCCCCGAGTTCCGCGTCGTCCTCGATCTCGATTTCCTGCCCCGGCTTGGCGTCTCCGACAATATCCCGTTCGGGCAGATACCCACGGTCGAATTCCTCGTCGATATGAGCGGGCACAGGGTCGAGTGTCACGATACAGCGTTGAATTACATCGGCTTTGATCCGTCCGGTGACCCGAACGCCGCGACGCCATTTGCTGACCTCCGCTTCGACTGAAAAATCCCTCAGGCCGATCAGATCAAGCCGCCGCGTCAGGGCTTCGCATTCCACCGGACTGGCTTTGGCGGTATAGGTTTCGGGTTCACGGTTGAGGGCAGTCATCTTAATGATTCTGCTGAACTCGACCTGTCCATCTCCATCGGCGGGGGTGAGCGTTGTGTCAGTCATGGTTGCCTATCTCCGCCCGGCTCTGTGCCGCGCGTCTTGAATTCGCGTCTTTTTGAGGATACGCCGAAAGGCAATCCGATGGAACCGCTGTCGCAACGCCAGTCAACGAGGCTCTTTTTTATGATTACCCGCATTGCTGCTCCGGCTTTGGCCTTTGGCGTGATCGTTATGATGGTTGCCTGCGAGCCGGTCCGGCGGACCCACGGGTATGCCCCGCGCCCCGCGCAACTGGCCGAGGTTTCGGTCGGCACGGATGGTAAGGCCGAGGTGGCGGGCAAGATCGGCAGGCCGACGACGCTGGGGGCCTTTGACAAGGACGAGTGGTATTATATCACCCGCTCGACCGAGAGCCGCGCCTTTCTGGAGCCGCGCGTTGTCTCGCAAGAGGTGATCGTTGTCGCGTTCTCGGAAGAGGGCATTGCCGAGTCGGTTGACCGCTATGGCCTGGAAGACGGTCGCATCGTCAATCTGGTGACCCAGACGACGCCGACACGCGGCAAGCGTCTGACCTTCCTGCAACAGCTTTTGGGCAATGTCGGGCGCTTCTCGGCAGAGGACTTCGTCGGCGGCTCGACGGGCGGTTTGTAAGGCGGCGCAGGATCGCGCTCAACTGTGGAACCATGCCGAAGCCGCCGAGAAGCGAAAGAACGCTGTTACGGCGCGAGAATGGGAGATTGCGCTCCCTGCAGAACTGGACGCCGAAGACCGCAGGCAACTTGCGCTCAGCTTCGCGAGTGATCTTGTCGAAAAGTTCGGTGTCGTTGCTGATGTGGCGATACATGCGCCGCACAAAGACGGCGACCAGCGGAACCATCATGCGCATATCCTCACCACGACGAGGCGCATCGAGGAAGATGGGTTCACCCTCAAAACCAGAGAACTCGATGATCGCAAGCTCGGCAGCCAGAACATCATCGATATGCGCGCGCATTGGGCCGACATGCAAAACGCCGCGCTTGAAAGATCAGGAGCCATCGACCGTGTGGATCACCGCTCGCTGGAGGCACAACGCGAGGAAGCCGAGCAAGAACGCGACAAGCTGCAAGAGCGCGTCACAGAACTGGAATCCGTGATCGACGGATACGCGATGCAGCTTGTTGAGCCGGGTAACGACGAGCGCTGGAACAGTATGCGCGGCTTTGAGGTCAACCGCGAATGGCATGAGATTAAGGAGGCGGAACGGGAACGCAAGGCGCTGGAGCCACAGCTTCAGGCGGAGACCCTTCGCGCCGCAAAACTTGACCGCGCGCCGCAGATCAAACTCGGCCGCGCAGCATCGGCGATGGAGCGCAGGGAAAAACGCAGGGCGGTACTTGAAGGGGTGGACTATCAGCCTGTCACAGAGCGTGGTGAGATCGTTCAGGTGGCTCAGGAACAACCTACGCTTATCGAGGACGCCAAAGAACGGTTCGACGCGGCCCGCACCGCCTACAGCGAGACGCGGGAGCTTGGGTTCGGCAGAACGCGGTCAGCCTACGAAGCAGCGCGGGAGGCGCTGTTGT